>JAZRME010000315.1:0-4186 GCA_045647325.1 Acutalibacteraceae bacterium
CAGCAGGCAACAATCGATGCTCTTGAAGCAGCTATCTATGTAGCTATCGAAGGTCTTGAAAGACAGCAGGCAGCAGGTTGCCCCATCGTTTCAATCGCACCTAACGCTGAAATCAAATACTTACAGTATGCTGACCTTAGCGTTGTTGTTAAAGATGCTCCCGCTATGAAGATCCGTTTCGTAAACGCAGCAGGCACTTCAATGACATACTCAGCTGACAACAGCATGGTTAAGAGCGTTACTGACAATGGTGACGGCACAGAAACATGGAATATCAACGTTCCTGTTTACAACCTTGAAGAAACATACACAGTATATGTAAGATATGCTGACACAGGCTGGAACGAAGTAGCTTATGTTTATGACATGGAAGCTATTGACCCCAACGTTCTCGATGACAGATTCATTTCTTATGACATCGTTGACGATTATGAAGGCGCTGTTTACTTCGGTATGAACAAGATCACTGTTGTTACAGGTCTTGACGTTACTAAAGTTCAGTTCGCTGAAAAAGGCAACACATGGACATTCACAGGTGCTAACGCATCTTATGTTGACGCTGACGGCGTTCGTACATGGACAATCGATATGAGCTTCTCATCACTTGGTTCACATACATTTGATATCAGAACTCGTACTCCTAAGTCAGCTTTCACATCAACAGGCGCAACAATGAGCGTTCTTGTTTACTCAAAATAATTAAATAGTCTTTAACCATTAAAGCTAATATGGCTGTCCCGTGAGAGCGGGGCAGCCTTTAGTTTTATATTTTTATATTTTTTTAAATTACCTCTTGACAGTTGCAATACGATGTTATATAATGTTTTAACTATTAAAATGGAATTTAATGTCTATCAGGTGTTTTTAGTGGTGTAATATCTACCAAAAATTCCGACAAAATCCGATTTATCCACCATAAATCATGGACGAAATTAAAGGAACGGAGTGGTTATTAGAATGGTGATTTATTCCCCGGAGGCTAGAGGCAAAAGAACTCGTCAGAGCTTCAGCAAAATCAATGAAGTTATGGAAATGCCTAATCTCATTGAAATTCAGAAGGATTCATATAAGTGGTTCCTTGACACAGGCTTGAAAGAGGTTTTCAGAGATATCGCTGATATCACTGACTACACAGGCAACTGGATTCTGAAGTTTATCGACTATCGTATGGATGATAAGCCCAAATACACTGTAAGAGAGTGTAAAGAGCGCGATGCAACTTACGCTGCTCCGATGCGTGTAAGAGCAAGACTCCGTAACAAAGAGACAGGCGTTGTCAAAGAGAGCGAAGTCTTCATGGGTGATTTCCCGATTATGACAGAGAGTGGTACCTTCATTATCAACGGTGCCGAAAGAGTTATTGTTTCTCAGTTGGTTCGTTCTCCCGGTGTATATTATGATATGACTCATGACAAAACCGGTATCGAGCTTTACACAAATACGGTTATCCCTAATCGTGGTGCCTGGCTTGAGTACGAAACCGATATTAATGACCTTTTCTATGTTCGTATTGATAAAAACAGAAAAATCTTTATAACCACATTTATCAGAGCTCTTGTTCTTAGCTCTGATGATGAAATCCGTGATTTCTTTGGCTTTGACCCGAGAATTGAGGCTACTCTTGAAAAAGACGAAACCAAAAACACTGAAGAAGCTATTATGGAAGTGTTCAAAAAGCTTCGTCCCGGTGAGCCCACAACTCTCGAAACAGCTAAAAACTATATCGAAAATCTTTTCTTTGATCCCTATCGTTATGATATATCAAGAGTAGGCCGTTATAAATACAACAAAAAGCTTTCTATTTCAGATCGTCTTGTTGGTTGCACTCTTGCTCAGCCCATCGCTAATGAACTTACCGGTGAAGTAGTTGCTGAAGCAGGTGAGGTTATCACTAAAGAAAAGGCCTATGCTGTTGAGCAGTCAGGCGCAATGGTTGCTTATGTTACAGTAGGCGATAAAGAAATCAAAATCATCTCAAACGGTATGGTTGAAATTGGTGAATATCTTCCCCAGTTCACCGTTGAGCAACTTGAATCTATCGGCATCAACGAAAAAGTTTCTTTCAGAGTTCTCAGTGAAATTCTTGAGTCCTGCGAAGATGATGAGGCTATTTTTGAAGCTCTCAGAACCCGTTGCGATGACCTTATTCCCAAACACATCACAGTTGATGATATTTTTGCATCAATTAACTATATTAACAGTATTGCTTTCGGCGTGGGCAGAACTGACGACATCGACCATCTCGGTAACCGTCGTATCCGCTCAGTTGGTGAGCTTCTTCAGAATCAGTTCAGAATCGGTATCGCCCGTATGGAAAGAGTTGTTCGTGAAAGAATGACACTTCAGGCTCAGGAAGATGAAGATAAGATCACTCCTCAGACTCTTATCAATATCCGCCCTGTGCTTATGGCTATCCGTGAGTTCTTCGGTTCATCACCGCTTTCTCAGTTTATGGATCAGATCAACCCTCTCGCTGAGCTCACTCACAAGCGCCGTCTTTCAGCTCTCGGTCCCGGCGGTCTTTCACGAGATCGTGCAGGTTTCGAAGTTCGTGACGTTCACTACAGCCACTATGGTCGTATGTGCCCCATTGAAACCCCTGAAGGACCCAACATCGGACTTATTTCTTATCTTGCTACATTTGCTAAAATTAATAAATACGGCTTTGTAGAGGCTCCTTATCGTAAAGTTGTTGACGGCAAGGTGCTTGACGAAGTTCGTTATATGACCGCTGACGAAGAGGATGAATTCATTGTTGCTCAGGCTAATGAACCTCTTAACGAAGACGGTTCATTCAAAAACAAGCGTGTTATGACCCGTTATCGTGACGAATATCACGAAATGGACAATAGCCTTGTTCATTATATGGACGTTTCACCCAAAATGGTTGTATCAGTTGCTACAGCTATGATTCCTTTCCTTGAAAACGACGACGCTAACCGTGCTCTCATGGGTGCTAACATGCAGCGTCAGGCAGTTCCGCTTCTTACAAGCGACGCTCCTTTTGTAGGAACAGGTATGGAATACAAAGCAGCAGTTGACTCAGGTGTAGTTGTTGTTGCAAAGCGTGCAGGTACAGTTATTCATGTAAACGCTGACTTTATCGAAATTCAGGCTGACGAAGACGGCCAGATTGATAAATATACACTTATCAAATTTATGCGCTCCAACCAGAGCTCTTGTGTTAACCAGAGACCGATCGTTTCTCTTGGTCAGCATGTTGAAACTAAAGAGGTTATCGCTGACGGTCCTGCAACTGACCATGGTGAAATCAGCCTTGGTAAGAATGCTCTCATCGGCTTTATGACCTGGGAAGGTTATAACTACGAAGACGCTGTTCTTATCAACGAAAAACTTGTAAGAGACGATGTTTATACATCAATTCATATTGAAGATCATGATATCGAGGCAAGAGACACAAAACTCGGACCGGAAGAAATCACTCGTGATATCCCCAATGTCGGTGACGATGCTCTCAGAGACCTTGATGAAAGAGGTATCATCCGCGTAGGTGCTGAAGTCCGCTCAGGTGATATCCTTGTCGGTAAGGTTACACCTAAGGGTGAAACCGAACTTACTCCCGAGGAGCGTTTGCTTCGCGCAATCTTCGGTGAAAAAGCTAAAGAAGTCAGAGATACATCACTTCGTGTTCCCCACGGTGAATACGGTATTGTTGTTAATGTTGAAGTTTTCACAAAAGAAAACAGTGACGAACTCAGCCCCGGCGTCAACAAAGTTGTTCGCTGCTATATCGCTCAGAAGCGTAAGCTTTCTGTTGGTGACAAAATGGCCGGTCGTCATGGTAATAAGGGCGTTGTTTCAAGAATTCTTCCTCAGGAAGATATGCCTTTCCTTGAGGACGGCACACCTCTTGATATCGTTCTTAACCCCTTGGGCGTTCCTTCCCGAATGAATATCGGTCAGGTTCTTGAAGTTCACCTCGGCTTTGCTTGCCGTGAGCTTGACTGGAAGATTATGACCCCCGTATTTGACGGTGCTCACGAAGATGATATCAGAGAGGCTCTCAGAGAAGCAGGTCTCAACGAAAACGGTAAGTCAGTTCTTTATGATGGACGTACCGGTGACCGCTTTGACGGTGAAGTTACTGTCGGTGTTATGTACTTCCTTAAACTCCACCATCTTGTTGACGATAAGATGCACGCACGTTCAACAGGTCCCTACTCAC
>JAZRME010000316.1:0-16542 GCA_045647325.1 Acutalibacteraceae bacterium
CCAGCCTAAACCGCAGAATACATCATAAAGAGTGGGGTTAAGCCAAGCTGTGAAGAGAATAAGAGCAATTGTGAAGAGAATGTAAATCGGAAGAGTAACTGCTACATTTGCGCCTGAGTTGAAAGTTTTTTCTTTGTTAACAAAGAAAGCAACGATCTGAGCAACAATGTTTGCAACGTTTACTGTGATGCAATAACCGAGACCACCCTGAATAATTGCGCCGAGCTCATTTGTTACAACAGGATATTCCAACACTAAAAAGCTGAATTCTTTTGCGTACATTTCCTGAATTGCAGGAATAAGAGGAATAAGGTTTGTCAAAGCAATCTGAACGATCATTGCAAGAAGACTTACAACAATAAACTTAACAAACTGCCATACAGTGACAAGGAATGAACCTTTTTCTTCTGCTGCTTTGTCGATGTCTTTTAAATTTTTTGCCATTTTAAATACCGCCTTTTAAATTAAATATTGTTTTTTATGTAATCAACTGCAGAGCTGAGAAGAGCTGTAATTGTTGAACCAAGGTCAATTTCAACCTCAGGTTCAAGAGGATTAAGCTCATTCATAGAACTGTCAGTTTCCATAAACTGGGGATAATCAGGATTTGCAAAAACAGTAGGCTGTTTTTCGCTTGTTGCAAGCCATACAACAAAATCAGCAAACTCGTTGTAGCCGTCTTCACCATAAAAGCTACCTACATGGGGCTGACCTTTGATAAGCCATGTGGATTCAGGGAAAAGACAAGTCGAAGCGTCAACTTTGTTGTCAACAGAAACATAGTTATGTTCACCGGGAACAGCCTGAACATAATCGTCACCTAACGTTTCGCCTATAAATGCTACTGTTGCACCTGCGCTTGTGCAAACTGTTTCAATAAGGTTGTCGCCGTCAATATTTGCCGCAGGAGAAACAGGAACAGAACCTCTGTTATAGTGAGAAACTATTGAAATCTTAACACCGGCATCTTTTGCTTCTTTAAGAATTTCATCACTTCTTGAACCTACATTTTCGTGGTAATAAGTAATTCTTTCAATAAGCTTGGGTGAAGATTCTTCATCGGTCATAAACTCAAGAGCTTCGTCAAAATATTCATCACGAACAAATGCCCACATACCGGGGAAACGACCGAAAACTTCACGAAGTGAATCCCATAAAGTGTCGGTGCTCACAGCCTGGAAGAAATCATTAAGAGTTGAAAACATACCTGAAAGCACTGCAGCCTGACCCATCTCCTTAAACAAAAGAGTAAGAAGCGCATCAGCATCAGGGTCAGCAACACCTACTGAAAGATCAAGGTAGTTGAGGAGATTTTTTTGATTAAGCTCAACCGAGCCTGTGAAAAGTTCACTTACAAAAACAAGACCTTTGTGAGCTGATGACATAAAGATAACGCTTTCAACATCTTCATAACCGTATTCATAAAGATAAGCAACTGTCTGAACACCACCCATACTGCAAGGGATGAGCACAACTTTGTCGGAGCCTGTCTTTTCTTTAACAGCCTTAATCATAGCGTCAAGACCTACAGCGTTTTCACACGGAGCAAGTCGCCAGTCATGGTTATAGAAAAATGTATTTTCTGCACCGATTTCTTCTGCAACAGCTCCTGCGATTTCAATTTCAGAAACCTCGTTGGCATAGTCGAAATCATAATTATCAATACTCAGAGGATAGAGGTCAGCTGTAACAGTAGGATATTTTGAATCACCGTCAGCATTACATTTGAACTCATCAAAAATGCTGCTTACCACATCGGCAGCTGTTTTTGAAAAAAGTTCAATATCACTTGTGAAAATCGCCATAACCGTACCGATAAGGGCTGTGGGAATCACATAGCTGAAATCAACTGTAGGGGGATAAACTGTTTTTTCGTTTTCTGTACCTTTGTCCATATAAAACGGCTTGGCACCGACACCGCTGACAACGATAACAGGGGTTACATCAGCTTTTGCAAAAGCACCGACGCACATACCCGTAAGCAACATCACCAAAGCCATAAGGACAGCTAAGAGTTTTTTCAATTAAAACCCTCCTTTTATTCATTTAGAGTATTATAACAATAAAACAGCGTGGTTGTCAATATTTAACACCACGCTGTTATTAAAGTTCAGCTTATTTTTTGAGATATTCTTTCAATTCACAAATCGCTTTGCGATAGCCTTCAAAACCGAGACCGCAGATTGTTTTGACAGCAACCATACTCACATAAGAAAACTGACGGAACTCTTCACGCTTTGAGATATCGGAAATATGAACCTCCACAGTAGGGATCGCAACTGATTTCAGCGCATCAAGAATAGCAACGCTTGTGTGTGTATATGCAGCCGGGTTAATAACAATACCGTCAAAAACACCATAAGCCGCCTGAATTTTATCAACAATATCTCCCTCGTGATTTGACTGAAAATGTTCATATTCAACATCATTCTCTTCACAGGATTTTTTTATGAAATCAAGAAGCTGTGCGTAATTCTGCACACCGTAAACGCCCGGTTCACGAATACCGAGCATATTGATATTGGGTCCGTTTATTATAAGAAATTTCATTTTATCTCTCCTTTGATTGCCTGTGTGATTTTTGCAAGTGTTACTTGCGGATCATCATCAACCTCAATCTCTGCATCAGCAAGAGATGCATAAATCGGAGTTCTGACTTTTTCAATTTTTTTGATATCATCAAGACTTTTTGAAAGAGGTCTGCCTTCAGTTGCAAGACGCTCAAAATCTCTTTTAAGCCAGACAACAATAGAATTTTGTCTGAGATAATATCTGTTTTCTTCTCTCAGCACTGCGCCGCCGCCCGTAGCTATTACGAGAGAACTTTTTTTGGTGCATTCATTAACAGCCTGAGTTTCAGCTGATCTGAAATAAGCCTCACCGTCCTGAGCAAAAATCTCGGGAATTGATCGGTTTTCATTTTTCACTATAAGTGCATCTGTATCTACGACTTCACGATTAAGAGCTTCACCTAAAAGAGCTGAAATCGTTGATTTTCCGCAACCGGGCATACCGATTAAAACGATGTTTTTGCGAACAGCGTCAAGCTCGGCTATCACTTCATCAATTTTGTTTTTTTCAATTTTATCATTGATAAATTTTTCAGCAGACATCTGAGCCTGAGCCACAAGCATTGACAGACCGTTGGCATAAGCAATTCCCATATTTTTTGCATCATACAAAAACGGAGTGAGAGAAGGATTATAAATCAGATCAAGGCAACCTGAAAGCGACGAAAAACGAGACAAGTCAATCACTCTTTCGCCATTGTGGGGATACATTCCGACAGGAGTTGTGTTGACAATTACATCAGCATTTTCATATTGATAAACATTCTGATAATTGACATCCCCTGATCTTGAAACGCTGATAATCTCTTTTGCTCCCATATCCTCCACTACAGCTTTGACGGTAAGAGATGCTCCGCCTGTGCCGAGAACGAGAACTGTTTTATCTTTTATTTCAATTCCGCTTTTTTCAATCATATATGAAAAACCGAAATAGTCAGAATTATCACCATATAATGAGCCGTCAGCGCGAACGGTTATTGTGTTGACGCTGCCGATTTTTTTGGCAGTGTCAGATAACTCAGCGCAATATTTTATAACATCTTTTTTGTAAGGGATAGTTACATTAAGGCCACTGAACTCACGGTTTTTAAAAAATTCATCAAGCTCATCAGGTTCCCGCTCAAACAGAACATATTCATAATCACATAACAAATTATGTATTTCAGGAGAAATACTGTGAGAAAGTTTTCTCCCTAACAAGCCAAAAGGTTTCATTTGTTCACCTCAGATAATTTCTGTATAAGAGCCGAGATAATCAAAATAATCAAGCTCATTATCAAGCTCGTTGATAAGTTCAAACAGCTCGGGTCGGTAAATTGAAGCGTCAAGATCTATATAAAACTTAAATTCAAAATCTCTGCCCGGAATCGGTCGGCTTTCAAGCTTGATAAGGTTTATATCTAACGCTCTGAACTTTGAAAGAACATCATACAACGCACCAGGTCTGTGAGGCACTTTGAAAACAATGCTTGTTTTTTGCGCACCGGGATAAATTTCAAGATCTTTTGAAACACAGATAAAACGGGTGTAGTTATTGTCGGTGTTCATAATGTCATCACGGATGCTTACAAGATTATATAAAGCTGCGCAATCGGGTGAACCGATAGCAGCGATATCGTCACGACCGCATTTTGAAACATACTCAGCTGCAGCAGCTGTGTTATCAAACACGGTAACTTTAACATTAAGTGAGGATATAAATTTATTGCATTGTTGAAGAGCCTGTTCGTGAGAAACAATCTCTTTTACATCCTCAAGCTTCACCCCTCTTTTAACAAGAAGGCTGTGATAAATTTTAAGTTTAAGGCTTTTAACAATATAAAACTTATATTTGCCTACAAGATCATAAACAGCATTAACTGTACCTGCAGTACTGTTTTCAAGAGGAACAACACCGTATTTGCAATCCCCTGCTTCAACAGATTTAAAAACATCTTCCCATGTTTTGTAATATGTTATGTTGGCTGAATTAAAAATACTGTCACAAGCGCTCTGAGCATAGGCTCCCTCAACACCCTGACAAGCTACCTTGGCGCTGAGAGGAAAAAGCTGGGGTGTTTTTTCAATAGCATTTTTTATCGCATCGGTAACAGCCGAGCACGGAATAAGCTTTTTAAACTGATATGAACGGCTGAGCTGAAACAAAGTTGCATAAAGAACTTTGGCGTAAGAGCTTAAATCGTCACTGACCTGTGAGCTGATACGATTTATAATATCTCTTTCACGGCGGCGGTCATAAACTGCCATATCGTTCTGACGCTTATATTCAGCGACACTGTTAGCCAAAAACATTCTTTTTTCAAACAACGAAGCAATTTCGTCATCGATTTCATTTATATCTTGTCTGATTTTTGTTAAATCAAGTTCCATTTTTTACACCTTATTTCAATAAAAAGTCTGCTATTACCAAAGCCGCAACCGCCTGAACAACAGGCACAGCTCTCTGAACAATGCACGGATCGTGTCTGCCGTGAACACTGAAAGGCTCTTGTTCACCTGTTTTTATGTTGAGCGTGGTCTGCTCTTTAGCTATTGAAGGTGTCGGTTTAAACGCAACCCTGAAAACGATTGGCATACCCGAAGTTATACCTCCGATTACACCACCGTGATTATTTGTTTTTGTTTTAATTTTTTCACCGTCAAGATAATAGGGGTCATTATGCTCACTGCCTCTCATTTCACAAGCAGAAAAACCTGCACCGAATTCAATTCCTCTGACAGCAGGAATACCGAAAACTGCAGCAGCAATTTTATTTTCAATGCCGTCAAAAACCGGATCACCCACACCTGCAGGAACACCTGTTATAACGCACTCAATCACACCGCCTACAGAATCACCGTCTGCCTTCGCTGACAGAATTTCTGCTTTCATTTTTTCTCCGGCTTCATTGTTTATAACAGGGAAAGATTTTGATTCAACAGCCTTAAGTTTATCAATGCTGCCTGTTACAAAATCAATTTTATCATCATTGACAGTTGAAATTGAGCTGATGTGAGCGCCGATACTGATTC
The DNA here is from genome assembly GCA_045647325.1 of Acutalibacteraceae bacterium. GTDB lineage: Bacteria > Bacillota > Clostridia > Oscillospirales > Acutalibacteraceae > CAG-488. Next base: position 5,583 of record JAZRME010000316.1, read on the forward strand.
CCTTGCGCTCTAAAATCTGCATCATTAATCCACCTGCAAAACATAACGGAGCTGTCATTCTGCCGGAAAAATTGCCGCCGCCTCTGATATCATTCATACCTGAATATCGAACAGAAGCAGGATAATCAGAGTGACTTGGTCTGAAAACCTCTCTGAGCTTGTCATAATCCTGAGATCGGGTGTTAGTGTTGTTTATAACAGCGCAAATCGGAGCTCCGCAGGTTGTATCGTCAACAACACCTGACACAATATGGGGAAAATCAGCTTCTTTGCGAGGGGTTGAAAAACTATCCTGCCCGGGTGCACGTCTTTTCAAAAAAGCATAAAGCTTATCGGTGTCAATTTTTTCACCTGCAGGAATTCCGTCAATAACACAGCCGATACTCTCAGAATGAGACTGACCGAACACTGTGTAGCAAACGTTTTTGCCAAAACTACAAGACATTACATATTCCTCCCAAAGAAACAAAATCATCAAAAAATGAAGGATAAGATTTGTTAACAGCCTGTGCATTTTTAATTTCAACATCACCGTCTGAGCAAAGAGCAGCTACTGCACAGGACATCACCATACGGTGATCATTAAAGCTGTCAACACAACCGTTGAAGCGAACTTCAGGGTTACCTTTTATAATCAGAGCGTCTTCAAGCTCGGTGACATCAGCGCCAAGAGTATTCAGCGCCGTCGCCACAGCTGAAAGACGGTCGCTTTCTTTAATTCTCAGCCTGCCTGCGTTATAAATTTTTGTTTCACCTTCGGCAAAAGCAGCCACAACCGATAAAACAGGCACAAGATCAGGAATCTGAGAAGCATCAATATCAATAGCATTAAGGGTATCTGACTCAATTTCAACATAATCATCAGACCAATTTACTTTTGCTCCGAAGCGAGAAAGGAGATTTACAATTTCTTTATCTCCTTGCAAGGAATTTTTGAAAACTCCCTGACATTTAACCCTGCCTTTAATCGCAGCAGCGCTTAAAAAGAACGCTGCATTTGACCAGTCACCGTCTGAGGAATAGACATCGTTTCTGACAGTGTAACATTCAGACGGATCAACAATATAAGTTGTATCTTCAATATGAACGTTGACACCAAATTCACCCATAGTTCTGACGGTCATATCAATATATTTTTTTGATTCAACGGGGGGAATAATTTTAATCTTCCCTCCCCCGATTAACGGCAAGGCAAATAAAAGCCCCGTAACAAACTGTGAGCTTACATTACCCTGAATTTCAAAATCTGCGCTTTTAAGCTGACCGTTGACACTAAAAGGAAAAACTCCCTGCTGAGAAAAATCGCAGCCGTTTCTTTTCATCACCGAAACCAAAGGTTCAAGAGGCCGCTCGGCAAGTCTTCCTTTGCCTGTGAACAAGCTATCAGCTCCGAGAGCAGCAGCCACAGGAATCATAAAGCGGATAGTTGACCCACTTTCACCACAATCGAGAATAGCTTTTTTATTAACATTTTTTCCTATTGGGGTAACTTCGGCACCGGATGGGTCAACAGTTATTTTTGCCCCGAGAGAATTAAGACACGACACTGTCGCATTGATATCTTCAGAAGCTGAAGAAAAATTTACCCGGCTTGATCTGTCTGACAAAGTTGCGCAAATCAAAGCTCTGTGAACATCAGACTTTGAAGGAATAGCTATAACTTCACCCGATATACCTTTACCACTGAGTTTTACATTCATAATCAGATACCACTTTTTATAAAATCAAATACTTGCTCTACAGGCACTTTTTTAAGCACACATTTTCCTATTGAATGAGGAATTACAAGGCTGATTTCTCCCCCTGCCCTCTTTTTGTCATTTAAAGTTACATCAAAAAGCTCCTGCGCTGAAAAGTCTGTTTTGATCGGCAATAAATTTCTGACCAGAGCTTCAGTTATTTCTTCGGTACAATTTTCTTCGCTCCAACCAAAATCAAAAGAGGCTTTGGCAACAATCACCATACCTATTGCTACAGCTTCACCGTGTGAGATATTGAAGCAACTGCATTTTTCAACAGCGTGACCGATAGTATGGCCAAAATTCAGAAGCTGACGCTCACCTTTATCGTGTTCATCAGATTGAACAACATCTCTTTTGAGTTCAACACAACGGGCTATAATTTTTTCAATATCAGATTTCACATCACCGTTTTTAACTAAATCAAAAAGATTTTTATCAAAAATAACACCGTACTTAATAACCTCAGCCATACCTTCGGCAAAAGTTTTGGCCTCAAGGGTATCAAGAGCATCATAGTCACAAAGAACAAGTGACGGCTGATAAAAAGCTCCGGCAAGATTTTTACCTGCTTTGAGGTCAATGGCCGTTTTGCCGCCTACAGATGAATCAACCATAGCGAGTAACGTTGTCGGAATCTGAACAAAACGGATACCCCTGAGAAAAACAGCAGCTGCAAAACCTGCCATATCACCGGTTACTCCACCGCCGAGGGCAACAACCATATCGCTTCTTGTAATATGATTTTCTGCCATAAATTCAAGAATCTGCGTAAGTATATCGATATTTTTCGATTGTTCTCCGTTTTGAAAAACAAACTCTACGGTTTCATAGCCTGATGATACAAAAGAAGCTTTTACCTTTTTGAGATATAAATCTGCAACTTTATCATCGGTGACAATAACAGCCTTGCAGACACCGAAAAGTGCCTTGCAACGCTCACCTGCCAATGACATTATTCCTTTTTCAATAATCACATCGTAACTACCCGATGCTTCAACTCTTACTGTTGCTGACACGTTTATCAGCCCTTTCTTTCTTTTGTGTACCGTCCTTTAAAAGCTCAATGAGTGTTTTTTCATCGCCGGACTTAATAGCGTTGCTGTATTGTTTTAAATTTTCAATGAGCGTATCTATTTCAAAAACTATATTTTCTTTATTTTCTAAAAACAGCTCTGTCCACATAGTTTCGTTCAGTTTTGCAACTCGGGATAAATCTTTATAACTTCCCGCTGAAAAGCCACGCTGATCCATAGCATTAGGGCTTTTGACATAAGCATTTGAAATTATGTGAGGCAGCTGTGATGTGTAGCCGATAACTCTGTCATGCTGCTCCGGGGTGGTAAACTGCACCCGACCGAAACCGATAGATAAAAACAAATCTCTCGCTTTTTCTCTGACAGGAATACCTGCCTTAGCCTGAGGAGCAAGAAGCATTGTTGCACCTTTATAGAGATTCGCCCTTGAATGGCGAAAACCTGAAAACTGAGTACCTGCCATAGGGTGACCGCCTATAAACTCAAAGCCCCACTTATCAGCCACAGGATAAAGCTCACGGCATACATTTATTTTTGTTCCTCCGCAATCGACAACAATTGCATCTTTTTTAAATTTATCTGCGTTGGCTTTGACATAATCGATTGTTCCCTGAGGATATGCTGAAACAATTACAAAATCGCATTCACCGATATTGTAGCAGGTCAGCGCTCCGTCAACGCTGCCAACAAGCTGAGCTGCGAGAATTTCACTCTCTTTTATATCATAACCTAAAACAGTATGGTCTGTATTTTCTTTAATTGCTTTTGCCATAGAACCGCCAATCAGTCCGAGGCCTACAACAGCGATTTTCATATTATTAACCTCAATCCATTGTTTTGCCTACAACATTGAGAATGTTGCTGACATCGAGAGAAAGCTTATCAAAACGCTCAGGTGTGAGAGCCTGAGGTCCGTCACACATAGCATGTTGAGGGTCATTGTGAACTTCAACCATAATTCCGTCAGCGCCCACAGCTGCAGCGGCAAGTGACAACGGATGAACCATATCAGCTATTCCGGCAGCGTGGCTCGGGTCAACAATAACAGGAAGATGCGACATCTTTTTGAGCATCGGCACAGCAGAAATATCAAGAGTGTTTCGGGTTGCTGTTTCAAAGGTACGGATTCCTCTTTCACAGAGAATAACCTTTTCATTGCCGCCTGCCATAATATACTCTGCGCTCATAAGAAGTTCCTGCAAGGTGTTGGCAAGACCTCGTTTAAGCAAAATCGGTTTATCAACCTTACCAAGCTCCTTGAGAAGCTCGAAGTTTTGCATATTTCTTGCACCAACCTGAAAAACATCAACATTTTCAGCAAACAGATCGATGTGAGAAGCGTCCATAATCTCGGTGACAATCGGCATCCCCGTTGACTCAGAGGCACATTTTAAAAGGCATATTCCCTCATCACGCATACCCTGAAAGGCGTATGGTGATGTTCTCGGTTTGAAAGCTCCGCCACGCAGAAGCTTTGCGCCTGATTTTTTTACATCAGCAGCAATTGAACAAATCTGCTCCTCTGACTCGACAGAGCAGGGACCTGCGATAATCTGAAAATAACCGCCACCGATTTTAACACCACCGATATCAATCACTGTATCATCCGGGTGGAATTTACGGTTAGCTGATTTAAACGGCTCTGAAATACGGGTAACGTTCTCAACCATATCAAGACCCTGAATAAGGTCGATATCAAGTCGGCTTGTATCACCGACAAGGCCAACGATGGTGCTGAACTCACCGTTGCTTATATGAACATCCAACCCCTGACTTCTGAGCCAGGCTGTTAAAATATCAAGTTGATTACTGTCTGTATCTTTTTTTAATGTAAGTACCATAAAATCTGCCTCCGAAAAAGCAAAAGGTTCCGTAGCGTTTCACTACGGAACCAAAGCTTTAATTGAAATTAAAATTCAGCTTGCAATTCTGACCGCAGGGAAACAGACCTTATCAAATGAACGGATAAAGTAAAAGTAAAAATATTCAAGGTTAAAGCAGTTGAACATTTTTATGTCTCCTTGTGGTTGATGAAGGCATTGTAGCTCTTTAAAGTGATGATGTCAACCCTTTTTTGAAAAATTACTTATCATCCGTCTTTTTATTGGATTTTTTGATTCCACTGTACACAGCGCAAGTCACAACAGCCAATGCTCCCAATGCGCCAACGGCCGTAAGCACCTTGCCTTTAACTGAAGAGTTTTCAACTGTCTGCTCTGATAAATTAACTGTGGAAGTCGTACCTTGAGCATTTGATTGAGGCAAATCTGATTGAGTAACATCAGTCTCAACCTTTTTAAAAGTAAAGGAATCTTTATTTTTGTTTGATGAGGACTTTTTGTTAGTCTTAGAATAACCTTTATTTCCGTTATTTTTGTTGGTTTTATTGCTTTTATCGGCAGAGCTCTTTTTGGTTGTAGATTTTTCGGATGACTCAGCCTCTTCAGATTGAACCACATCATTAACTATATCAAGATCAAAACCGAACTCGTTTGACGGAATTGAGCGACAGTCACAAACCCTCACACAAAGGTAACTGCCATTTGGAATTCCATATTTGACACCCAGCATAATTTCATAAACGATGTTTGATGAGCCTTCATCATAAGCCATTGCATATTCAATATTATAGAGATCGGTGTTATATGGTGAATTTCCGCTTCCGTCGAGACGGATCTCTTCACCTGAATTAAGTGATAAAATAACACCTGAGCTCTGAGGTGACGATATATCATCGACTCTCATAGATATACACAAATAGAGCTGATTGCTTTCAGGATGAGGAATTAACCTCATATATGCAAAACTCACATCATTGTTAAAGCCGTCAGGGTTTTCAAAAGAATAAATTGCACCTTCAAACCATTCATCGTTATGAGGCACACCGTCAAAATCAACGGCAAGGCACGTGAACGAACAACAAATAATAACAATCACTGCAGTTAAAAATGAAACAACATTTTTTAACAATGGATTTCACCCTCTGCTTAATTAATTTTTAATGTAATGATTTCAAACGGTTTAGCAACAAAGCTGACTTTGTTATTATCAAGATTCACCTCACCGATTTCATTTTCCATCATATCGCAAAGTTTAGCTGATTTAACCTCAAAGCCGAAATCAAGTTCAACTTCAGTGAGTTTATTATATGACTCATAGCCTCTGAGAATGAGTGAATCTGAATCTTCAGCCATTTTGAGAGTTTCAACAATAAAGTTGTCGGCGTTGCAGCTGACAAATGAATACTCTTCAGGCAAAACACCATCCTGCTTTGAAACCGGAACAGCGACAAGAGGATTGTTAAGGTCATAAGACATCTGAATTGTTCCTGCCTGACGGAAATCATCAGCATGGGGATAAAGTGAGTATGTAAATGAATGAACAATCTTATCTGCATCAGGGTCAGGATGAGTACCGCATTTGAAAAGTGAAATTTTCATTGTGCCGTCTTTGACATTGTGACCGTATTTGCAGTCATTCATAAGGCTGATACCATAACCGTATTCAGCCATATCCATAAACTTATGGGCGCATACTTCAAATCTTGCAGCATCCCAAGAAGTGTTCTGATGAGTTGAGCGCTGAACATTACCGAATTGAATATCGTAAGTTGCTTTATCTGTGTTGACATCAACATCAAAAGCAGCCTTGACCATATAATGCTCCTGCTTCCAGTCAGAAACGGTAATAAAATCAATTCTCGGTGAGTTATTGTAGAAACAGATTTTCTGGCAGAAGTCTGATTCAAGGAAGCTACGCTTAATTTCAAAACCGAAGCGTTCGCCTTCATCGAAAAATTTCACTTCATTAACAGAATTGATTTCATACATTGTATCTTCGTAATAACTTGCGATTTCCCAATTGTCATAGCAATAAGGATAATCTTCATAAGCCTGAATAACATTGGCTCTTCCACCATTACGGATAACCTCTCTGTTGTTAGCTTTATCGAAAATTCTCGATATTGAGTAATCATCTGCGAACTCAACGATATAATACTTGGTTTCAATAGATTTTCCGTTTAAATTATAGTTGCCGACACTCTTTTCGGGCTTAATCACCTTGTAGCCCTTTGCAGGAACATCTTTAACATAATAAACGCTGCCGTCATACTCAACAACAGAACTGTTTTTGAAAGAGTTGGGGTTAAAGACAACAAGACCACCTTCTGTTTTGATATTGTTGACGATTGATGCCCTCGCTGAATCAAGAACACTGTTACCCTTATCTTTGACAATAGCATAATCTTCATCACATTTATCATAAACTGATGCAATAGATGAACCGGGAAGAATATCGTGGAACTGATTAAGAAGAATAGTCTGCCAACCACTGTTAAGTTTATCACGGTCATAGCTGAAGTCTGTAAGCATTTTAGCCATATATGCTGCAGCTTCAGCATTCTGATAAAGGAATTCACATTTACGGTTGTTCTTTTTATTTTTGGCAACAGATGTGTAAGTGCCTCTGTGGAACTCAAGATAAAGCTCACCGACCCATTTCGGAAGTTTGGGGTCATTCTCAAGTTTCTGACGCATTCTTTCTACATAATCACCGGCAAACTCCATCTGTGTTTTAGGAATTCCCGGTACACCGTTTTTAAGGCGTCTGAATTGCTCAATATTTTCATCTGTGGGGCCGCCGCCACCGTCACCGTGACCGAAGGTAACGATTGAATTGTTGTTAAGCTCTTTTGGTTCATAGCGTTCATAAGAACCTTTAACCCATGACGGGTTAAGCATAGGAGTATATGATGCACCATGACCCGGTGAGCCTGACCTTTTAGCTGTAAGGAATGTTGCAAAAACGCTTGTTCCGTCAATGCCGTACCAATTAAAGCTGTCATAAGGCATACGGTTGCACTCGTTCCAACTGATTTTTGATGTAACAAATTTGTTTACGCCGCATTTTTGTAAAATCTGTGGCATAGCTGCGCTGTAGCCGAAAACATCAGGTAACCAGAGCATTGAGTTATCTTTGTCAAATTCCTGTTTGAAAAAGCGCTTTCCGTGAAGGAACTGACGAACGAAACTTTCACCACTCATAAGGTTGCAGTCTGCTTCAAGCCACATTCCGCCCTCAACCTCAAAGCGTCCTTGTCTGATAAGCTCTTTAACCTCGTTATAAAGTTCGGGAGCGTCCTCTTTAAGAAAAGCAAAAAGCTGAGGCTGAGATGACATAAATTTATATTCAGGATATTTTTTCATCATCTCAACAACACTTGAAAAAGTGCGCTGAGTTTTTTCTCTTGTCTGGTCATAAGTCCAACGCCATGCAACGTCTATATGGGTATGTCCGATGCATGAAGCAATCATTCTGTCTTCACCGCAAAGTTTTGAATAAAACTCATCTTCCATAAACTGACCGGCTTTTTTAACCGAGTCAACAAATGAATCGCTGCCGGGATAACGCCAATCAATAAGACATAAAGCTTCACGTAGACAAGGCTTGATTTTGTTATATTCGTTTGAGTTTTCATCAAGCACTTCAAGAGCTTCATAAGGAACTTTTATATCGTAATAAAGCTTCTCTACATCACGCTGAAAAAGGCAAAGCTCACAATGGAATTCACATAACTCACCCTGAGGAACAGAATAAGCGTAAATATGAATATCCTGCTCAGACTTTGTTGAATCAAGCTTTAAATAACGGTGGTTACAGTCCATACCTCTGACGAGTTTTCCGTCAACATAGACAAGATACTGCGGTTCCCAATGGCGGCCTGATTTGTCGGTACTTGCAATATAGAGCTCAAGGTCTTTGCCCATCAGTTCCTGCGGAATCTGAAGACGGGTATAAAACCAACGATGCTCTTCGGGGTCGGTTCCCCAACGCTCATAAACGCCAAAAGAATCCCATGAATCCATATCATCGGGCACAATATTATCAGTTTTGTAACCGCATTTTTTTGTTTTGATGTCGGTAACCTTTTGTCTGACAGGGGTAACCTGCTGCTCAAGAAGTTCCAACATCGTTCTGATTTTTTCAATAGATAAATCGTTTAACATCATAAGCTTTACCTCATAAGTTCATACAGTTTTTCAACAGCTGATGCATTTGAAAAATCTGTTTGTGATATATTTGTTTTAATTTGTTGCTGCAAATCTGTATTGCTGATAAAATCTGCAATTCCCTTTGCGCAAAGTTTATTGTCAAGCGGAACAATCACACCGTCAACACCATGGTTTATCTGGCTGTGAGAGGTGGAATATTCCGTTATAATAACCGGCTTTTTTAAAATCAAAGCTTCATTTACCGTCACGGCATTACCTTCATACCTTGATGGCTGAATATAAAAATCGCACCGTCTGATATATGGATACGGGTTTGATTTTTTGCCTAAAATTATGACATTATCTTCCATACCGGCTTTTTTGATATTGTCTGTTATTAACTGTGTGTCTGTACCGTAACCGATAATATACCATTTAACATCAATGCCGTGTTTTTTTATCAGCTCTTTGCATATAAAAGGAAGATTATCAAAATTTTTAGCCGGGCAGAAACGACCGATTGAAAGAAGTCGGATGCTGCCGTCAGGCATTTCTTCAACAGGGTCATATTCCATTGATTTCGCCGTAATAAAATCAGCGGGATGAATATTGGGAATAACCTCTATTTTGTCTTTAAGCTCAGGCAACGCTTTTAAAAAGCTGTTGGTCACTTCAGGTGAAATGGAAATTATTTTATCATAAAGCGACCACATATCAAGCTCTGAAGCTTTGTCTATTTCTATAGCAGAATAATCTGTATGAATCCACGCTATTTTTTGTTTTGACTTAGTTTTGAGAGCAGCAAAATAGTGAGGGGTCAAAAAGCTGATTACAAGGTCATACTCTTTTTTTGAAATCATCGGCATAAACTTTACAGTATATTTTTGACTGTAATTTATCAACACGTCAGAGCCGTCACAAATTCCGTTTTGGGCTATGTATCTGACAGCCTTTTGTTTGCCGATAAACCGACCGACAGCCACCGAGAACTTCATCTTTTTTATTACCTGAGCAGCAGAAACCGCCATACAAGCATACGACGGATTTTCATCAAGAAGATTTACCTTATCGGGAATTGAGCCGAGAAGCTCACCTGTATGACGCTCAAGGAATAAATCGACTGAAAATCTGTTGTAATCAATAGTGTTGAGAAGCCCGATTAATGCTCGTTCAGCCCCACCCAACTCCATCGAATGAGACACTATGAGTATTTTTTTCACACAAACACCCCCAACATAACTAATCTTTTTTATTATAATCTTGTCTTTTTTCAATGTCAATAAAAAATGGCTATAAACCAATATATCCACAACCCGAAGCTTAAAATAAATCAAAAAATCAGCGTTTTGGAGCCTGTTGCAAATAACATTATCTGTTTTAAGCTTTAATAACAAAAACAAATGCCACCGACAGCGTTGGCTTATCGGTGGCTTATGTAAAATATCAGTCTGATTTATGATGACTATCCTTTAGCATCAGCTGAGATATATCCCTTTTCGTCAGCGGTCTGCGCCTTTTTGGTGAATGAATTGTTTTTCCACCACGACCATACTGCGCTTATTGCCGTAAACGCGAAAGAAATATAATAAGTGAGCACATCTGTATCAGCCTCTTTGCTTGTGACACCCGTTATAATAAGAGCCTGATTGATAAGCGCTGTCAACAAAACAGCTGTTCTCACCCATGTTGAATACGAAACGCCTTTTAAATTTATCTTATTCATCAAATAACCTCCTTATATCATCTATTCTGTGATGCGCTGACTTAGTTGAATCTTCAACCTTAATCATACGCTCAACCAGATTGTTGTGTTTTTCTACCTTTTTTTCAAGTTGAGATATTCTGTACACTGTCAGTTTGTTAGAAGCCACAATTCCGCCAAGGGTTCCTAACAACGAGCCCAAAAAGGAAATAAGTGCTATCGTTACATCACTGTTCATTTCAGACCCTCGTGCAATAATCAAGACATATCCACCCTGAAGGTGTTTTACCCCAGCAAGTGTTTGATACCTTTTTGACTGAGCAGACAACACCTTTAACATATCCGTTACAAGCCTTGCCTTTATTGAGCTTTTTAATCTGCTGCTTTGCATCAGAAGTAAAAGAATTAAACTTTTTGGCGGCATAGTTTTTACCTGCACCTGTGCGCACATTAAGCACATCAGCCTTAACTTTATATCTGCCGATAAGA
>JAZRME010000317.1:0-3266 GCA_045647325.1 Acutalibacteraceae bacterium
GAGTTTTATCAAGAATAATTGATTCAATTTCCTCTTCAAGCTTATCGGGTAATTTATACCCGTTACCACGAAATATTTTAATTCCGTTATATTCACAAGGATTATGAGATGCCGTAATCATAACAGCAGCATCATATTTATACTTTTTAACAAGGTAAGCTACTGCAGGAGTAGGGAGAACGCCAAGATGCATAACATCAGCGCCGACAGAGCAAAGACCCGCCGTAATAGCTGAACAAAGCATATTGGATGAAATTCTGGTATCCATACCAATCATAACTCTGGGTCGTTTTTTATTATCGTCAATGAGCACCATCGCTGCTGCTCTGCCGATTTGTAAGGCAAGTTCACAAGTCAACTCTGTGTTTGCCACGCCTCTTGCACCGTCTGTTCCGAATAATCTACCCATAATTACCTCCAAAGTCTGATTAAAATAATTGTTGCTGACCGGGCATTTCAAAACCTAAATGGCGATAGCCCGCCGGGGTTACACATCTTCCTCTCGGAGTTCTTGAAAGAAAACCGATCTGCATAAGATAGGGTTCATAAACGTCTTCTATTGTAACGGCTTCTTCACCTATTGCCGCAGCAATAGTTTCAAGACCGACCGGTCCGCCGTTATAATTTTTTATCATACAAGTAAGCATCAGTCTGTCAATTGAGTCAAGACCGAGTTCATCAATTTCCATCTTTTCAAGAGCCATATTTGCAGTGGCGTCGGTGATTATACCGTTACCGAGAACCTGAGCAAAATCTCTTGCTCTTTTTAAAAGTCTGTTAGCTATTCGGGGGGTTCCTCTTGAACGGGAAGCTATCTGCATAGCTCCGAAATCATCCATTTCAACACCGAGAATACCTGCACTTCTTTTTACTATTTTTGAAAGCTCTTCGTCAGAATAAAGTTCAAGACGGAGAACAACACCGAATCTGTCTCTCAAAGGGGCGCTGAGCTGACCGGCTCTTGTTGTTGCACCGACAAGAGTAAAATGAGGCAGATCGATACGGATGCTTCTGGCTGAAGGGCCCTGACCGATGATTATATCAAGGGCATTATCCTCCATAGCAGGATAAAGGATCTCTTCAACGACTCTGTTCATACGGTGAATTTCGTCAATAAACAAAACATCACCCTCATTGAGGTTTGTAAGCAGCGCCGCAAGATCTTTAGGTTTTTCAATAGCAGGGCCTGATGTAAGCCTGAAATTGACACCCATTTCATTAGCAATAATTCCTGCGAGGGTTGTTTTACCGAGACCCGGAGGGCCATAAAGCAAAACATGGTCAAGAGATTCACCGCGGTTTCTTGCCGCTTCTATATAAACAGAAAGGTTTTCTTTAACCTTTTCCTGACCGATATAGTCACTTAAACAATGAGGTCGGAGCTGAAGCTCAATGTCACCGTCGCTGCCTGAAGAATATTCCGGCGCTACGATACGGTTTTCGTAATCTGTATCCATTATATTTATATTGCTCCTTTCTCACTTATATCAAAGATTTAAGAGCCAATCTTATAAGCTCTTCCGCAGACAAAGACGGGTCAAGTTTACCTATAGCTGAAGCAGCTTCGGTACGGCTGTAGCCAAGCATTATAAGAGCTTCCACAGCCTCCGCTCTGTTGCCGCCTGATGAAGAAGCTGATGTATTATCAACAACGCTGACACCACCCTGAGCAAGACCGGCAGAAAATTTATCTTTAAGCTCAAGAACAACTCTCTGAGCAAGTTTGGGGCCAACCCCCTGAGCTTTTGTTATTGATTTGACATCTCCCGAAGCGATGCACAAAGCAAGTTTATCGGGTGAAAGCTGAGAAAGAATAGCAAGAGCTGCTTTTGGACCTACACCTGAAACAGAAATAAGCTGTTTAAAACAGTCAAGTTCCTGCTGAGTATAAAAGCCGAATAAATCCATCGCATCTTCACGGACATTCAGGTGAGTGAAAAGAGTTGCTTCCTCCCCCGTTTTGCCTATTTTTGAAATTGTGTTAAGGGTGGTCATACATCTGAAAGCGATCCCTGAGCACTGAACGGCAACAGCAGAATCTTCAATAGCAATAACCTTACCTGTAAGGGAGTAAAACATCTTATCAGTCCTTTATTTCAGATTAGCAAGTTTGCCCATAAGAGAGCCGCTGGAATGCCCATGGCATATAGCAAGAGCAAGAGCATCGGCAGTATCGTCGGGCTTGGGGACTTTTGACAGCTTTAAAATAAGCTTTGTCATTTCCTGCACTTGCTTTTTTTCGGCTCTTCCGTAACCTACAACACTTTGTTTGACCTGCAACGGAGTGTATTCAAAAGAGTCAACACCTTTTTGTCGGGCAGCAAGAAGAATAACACCTCTTGCCTGAGCAACATCAATAACTGTTTTGGCGTTGGTATTATAAAAAAGCTTTTCAATAGAAAGAGCATCCGGTTTGGTTCGTTGAATAATAACCTGCATTTCTTCATAAATAAGTTCAAGACGCTGATTAAAATCCATCCCTGCGGGAGTGGTTATTGCACCGTATTCAACAACAGAAAAGTGGTTATTATTGTAATCTACCACACCGTAGCCAACAATAGCATAACCCGGGTCAATACCGAGAATTCTCATTTTTTGTCTTTCTCTCTTTCTCTGATTACCATTTTGGTAGGTGTTCCTTCAAGACCGAAAACTTCGCGTATGCGATTATCAAGATAACGCTGATAACTGTAATGGAACAAATCTTTTTTGTTGACAAAACATACGAATGTAGGCGGTCTGGTTGAAGCCTGAGTCATATAATAAATTTTAAGTCTCTTACCCTTGTCTGTAGGCGGCTGAACTCTTGCTGTAGCGTCAGCAAGAACATCGTTAAGCTTACCTGTTGAAATTCGCATAGCATTCTGCTCATCAACAAACCTGATAAGTTCAAACAGACGGTCAAGGCGTTGACCTGTTTTAGCTGAAATAAATATAATGGGCGCATAAGACATAAAAGAAAAGTCGTCCATAAGCTTACGGCGGTAAGAGTCCATTGTTTTGCCGTCTTTTTCAACAGCATCCCACTTGTTGACAGCTATGATACAAGCCTTGCCCAAATCGTGAGCGATACCTGCTACTTTGGAATCCTGCTCGGTAAAGCCCTCCTGGGCATCAATCATAATAACGCAGACAGTAGCTCTTTCAACAGCCATTCTCGCTCTGATAACACTGTATTTTTCAATAGCATCATCAACCTTGCTTTTGCGTCGCATACCTGCTGTGTCGATGAAGGTGAACTTTCCGAACTTATTATCAATAAGCGT
>JAZRME010000318.1:0-6671 GCA_045647325.1 Acutalibacteraceae bacterium
ATCAAATATCTCTATGAGCAGTTCCCGTTTGCAGATTATCAGTTCCCCAACAGTTTAGGCAAAGACCTCAGCGCTCTCGCTGCGGCAAAAACCACCAACACAGCCACTGAAACAACTCAGGCTGAGTAAACAACCAAAGGCTGTCTTTTTAAAGATGGCCTTTTGACATTTAATAGTTAGATTTTAAGTGAGGCTTCTATGGTTTTTTCATCCTATGAATTTATATTTGCATTTTTGCCTGTCGTTCTGGTGGGCTATTTTTGCGCATATAAAAGCAGAACTTTGCAAAACTTAATTCTTGTCTCAGGCTCATTGTTTTTTTACGCTTATTTCAACATAAGCTATCTGCCTATTATGCTGTCATCCATTGTTATCAATTATGTTATCGCTTATTTTATGGATAAGGCTTCAGATAAAAAATCAGCTGCCGGATTGCTTTGCACCATAGGCGTTTTATTTAATATCGGTTTGTTGGGCTATTTTAAATATTATGACTTTTTTGTTGAAAACATCAACACCGTTTTTAATGCAGACTTCACCCTCAAACACATTCTTTTGCCTCTGGGTATCAGCTTTTTCACTTTTCAGCAGCTTTCATTTCTTATCTCTGTTTATAAAAAAGAAGAAAAAATTGAAGATATTCTCAGCTATTCTCTTTTTGTGAGCTTTTTCCCTCAGCTTGTTGCAGGTCCGATTGTTTCTTACTCTGAAATGATGCCTCAATTTGTTGACCAAAAAAACCGTCGTTTTAACCTCAACAACTTCAGTCAGGGTCTTTATATCTTTGTTTTGGGTCTGTTTAAAAAAATCGTTATAGCTGACACAATGAATATTTTTGTCAACAACGGTTTTAACGCTGACGAGCTTTCTATGGCAGCCGGTTGGGTAACCTCATTGAGCTACACCATTCAGATTTATTTTGATTTTTCAGGTTATTCCGATATGGCTATCGGTCTTGGCAAAATGTTTAATATCCACATTCCTCTCAATTTTGATTCACCGTATAAATCACAAAGCATCAGTGAATTCTGGAAACGTTGGCACATCACTCTCGGCCGTGCTTTGCGCACTTTTGTTTATATTCCCCTTGGCGGCAACCGTAAAGGAAAGCTGAGAATGTATCTCAACTACTTTGTTACATTTTTTATCAGCGGTCTGTGGCACGGAGCTGACTGGACTTTTGTTATCTGGGGCACAATAAACGGACTTTGCATTATCTTTGAAAAAATCTTTTCGGGAGTTATCGCCAAAATTCCCAAAGCTGTTAAAATTGCCGTTACATTTTTAATCACCAATGCGCTGTGGGTGCTTTTCAGAGCTGAAAGTTTTGAACAGGCGCTCGGCATTTATAAGTCAATGATAAATTTCGGCAACTTCGGTCTTTCACAAGTCGCTGATCTCACTATTGACGGAATTATGGGTCTGCCCACACCAATTGCTTTAGGTTATATTTTTGCACTTGTTATCGGTCTGCTTTGTGTTGTTTTCTTCAGCAAAAATGTTATTCAGAAAGCTGAAAAATTCAAGCCGACAATTCTTAATGCTATTCTCATCGCTTTTCTTTTTACCGTTTCAGTTTTGTTTATTTCAAGAGAGAGCGTGTTTATCTATTTCAACTTCTGAGGTATTTTTATGACAAACAAAAAATGGGTTATCACAACTATATCTCTCGGCCTTGTTATGTTGCTGATTCTCGGCAGTATAACATTTATTGTTGACCCGTTATATCAATACAGATATGATGAAAACGACAACTATTATCTTAACTCAAAATTTTCCTGCGCAGGACTTATTAAAAATTATCCCTATGACGCTGTTATGCTCGGGTCGTCTATGACACAAAACTTTGACCCCGATGTTTTTAAAGACAAAATGGATCTCGACCTGCTTAAGGTAAACATCGGAGGTATGACTATACCCGAAACCTGCGCTTATCTTGAGTTTATCAATAAAAACTCTGATTGCAAAAAAGTCTTTTTTTCAATTGACCTTCAACGCTTTGCCATTCACCCGGATAATGCGGAATTCAATATTCCGAAATATCTTATAAACGGTTATGAGGATGATTATCGCTATCTTCTCAGCAGCGAGGTTTACACAAGATTTTTGCCGATTGATCTTTTAATCAAAGGGCTTGAGTTTATAAACGTTGATCTGCCTTCGTCAATTAAAAAATCTACCGATGTTGATGAATTGGGCTCATGGTATGATGATTATTCTTATGGCGAAGAGGTTGTTTTAAATCATCTGAAAAAGAACGGTTTCGGCGCTTATTCTATTGAAGCTGACGGAATAGAAGCCTCTGTCAACGCAAACATAGATATGCTTTTTTCTACTCTTGCTACCCTTGATGATGACACCGAATATGTTTTGTTTTTTCCGCCTTACTCATCGCTGTTCTGGATTTATGCTAAGCATAACGGAATTTTTGAAGCTTTCTGTGACGCAAAAGAGCGTATTCTGACCCTTGCTGAAGGTCAGAAAAATGTCACTGTTTTTGATTTTCATAATCAGGATTTAACCGTTGAGCTTGAAAATTACCGTGACATCAGCCACTACACAAAAGATATAAATGACTATCTTGTTGAATGCTTTGCCGACTCGACAGGTGTTGTCAGAGATGTTTCACAGCTTGAGTCAAATAAGGCAGATATTTCTGCAAAAGCAGACGCAACTTATCTTAAATACAAAGATCATATTGACACCTATTGCAAAATTCAGAAAGATTAAAAGACAAAAAATCAGACCTTGCAGAATCATAACTGCAAGGTCTTTTGTTATATTATTTTGTAAAAACTCTGGGAGCTGTAAGAAGTCCGTCAGGAGTTATGCGATATTCATAGCTCCAATGCTCACCTTCGGAATGCCATCCGTCAGGGCCGAACCATGTGTGAGAATAATTTGAAAGATGAAGAGCGCCGAAGGTATTGATTCGGCTGAGATAAACCTTCAGCTCAAGAGTATGCTCACCTTCGCTGAGATTTCCCAGGTCTGCTTCATAAGGCGCAAGTGAAATATTTGCCACACGCTCACCGTCAAGGTCAGCAACAACACAAGGCGCTGCAAAAAGACCAAGACGCACTTTTGTGTTTTTGCCTGTGTCAAGCTTAAAGCGATATGTCATCGCACCACCGTAAAACGGATAACCCTGTCTTGTGATATCACCGATACGGATTGTCTTTTTGGGCTCAATAATTTTAACAGCCGTACCATTGACCTCAACGCAGAAATCACCGAGAATAAACATATTTTCAATGTTTGAAATTACGGTGAAGGGTTTTGTTACCTCAATCACATTTTCACCTTTTCTGATTGTGCCGATATCCACCTTGGTGATTGAGAAGTCAACATAATATCCTTTTGCAACTTTTTCAATCTTTTTGCCGTTGAAAACAATTTCACTCTGATCAAAATCTTCAAGAGCCAGAACTGCATTTTCAACCTCAACATCTGAAGTGAATGTCATTTTAGTGGTGATAGTGTTTTTAGCCTCTGCTTTTTCTACAACCCAAGGCTGAGCGCCGTGAATAGCGTCAGTTGAAAGGCCAAGCATTTCTTTAGCTTTAACACAAAGACGAAGAGTTTCTTCCTGAGGCTGCCATTCACCGTCGTCAATTTTCCACTCTGCCATATCAAGCACACAAACATTGGGCTCGTCAAGAACAACCTCTGCTTCATTAGGAAGATATGAAAGCTCACCCGGATCTTCTTTTTCTTCAGCAGGGATACTGCTCCTGCCGTTTTCAAGGCGAAGAAGAAGGCTTGACTGTGAGTAAGAGGTCCAATTGATAATGGTTTTTCCGTTTTTATATGTTGCAGGAATTTCTTTTATATCACCTGTGTATGTATCCATAAGCACAGGCGCATATTCACCTTTGATTGTGATGAGATAATTCTCTTCAGGGTCAACACGTTTTCTGTCTGATGCCTCAGCGTGGCAGATAAACATATTTTTGCCGTTGCCGTCATTACGCATAGCGTAAACGAGATTGTCTGAGTGGCTGCCCCATTTTCCAAAAATTTCAACTGTGCGGAAAGGCTCAAGAGCCTTGAAAAGAGCAGCTTTGCTCCAGCTGATACACTCGCATTTTTCAGCAAGAGCTGTGGGTTCGTCTGACTTTTTGGCGTCAACAAGAGAAGCAACTTCACCCATAAAGATAACCTTGCCGCCTTTGTCAGCGAACTCGTTGAGAGCTTTGATTGTGGATGAACGCAAAGTTTCGCAACCGGGAACAACCACAACATCATATTTCATTTCGCCAACATTAAATCCACCGTCAGCGCCGCCGAACTGATCTTTGAGAAGAGATTCGCTGATATAATCAAAATCAAGAGTTCCGTAAACCAGCCACTGAGTAATATCCTGAAAACGTCTGTCGATTTCTTCTCTTTCCTCACCTGTCAGGTCAGTGGGGCCGTAGTGGAGCCAATATGACTCAACGGGATGAATAAGACCGATTTTAACATCCGGAGTGCCTCTTGTCATAAGAGTGTTTACTCTGGCAAAATGATCTTCAATAAATGAATATTCCTTATACCATGCTGACTGATGGCCGATAGATGCAGGGTAGTCTCTTTTGGCTTCGCCACGCATTGACACCCAATAAAGATGAGGCACACGGACACTTACGCCCATAGCTGCCTGCCAGTCACCCTGAAGCTTGTGGCCTCTGAAATCAAAGTCCCAGTTTGTAACACCATAAAGCTCACTCATAACACCGGGGTAACCAAACTGATGAGTTGCACTTGAAGCCTGTTTGGCTGTTGTGAACTCACGTCTGTCACAAAGCATATCAATACCGGGCAGACCAAATGAACGGTATGCTCTCATCGCCTCACCCAAAGCGCAGGTCTGACTCTCAAGAGTAGGCTCTTCCATCATATGACCTGTGAGAAGAATGCCGTTATTTTTGCACCAATTGCCCACATTGTCACAAAAAGCCTCAACAAATCTGTCAGTTGCGTGATCGTGATAACGATATCTTGCAAGGTGATCGCCGTCTTTTGTCTCCCATACAACTTCGGGAAGTGTATCAAAAAAGTCAACACCGTAAGTTGCTTTATATGTTTTATTAAAGTCAGTTGTAAAAGGCATTCTTGCTTCCTCGTCAGAGTCAGCATAATCCATACTGTTTTTACGGGCAACCTGAGGCTCGTCAGTAAAAATCGCAGGAACAGCGCCGCCAAAATCTTCGCCCACAACTTCTTTATATTTTTCGTGAGTCACTTGAATAAAATCATCAATAGCTGACTTTGAAAGAGTGTCAACATAAGTCTGGAAATTAAACCAGGGGTCCTCTTCTGCAGTTTCGAGAAAAGCGTATCTGATGAGGTTCTCTGCTTCTTCCCCGTCAGCAAGACGCTTATAGCTTTCAAGATATCCGTCAGCGTCAAGCTTAATATCGTAACGGGCAATAAGTTCACCTTTGCCCTCCTCTTTGTATTGAGTAAACAAAAGGAACTTCTGACGGTTTTCAACCTTTTTGGTTACAATGCCACCGGCAAAACCTGAAGGCCACTTATCTTCATCATAAAGCCATGCAAGCATTTTTTCTTTTTTAGCTTTTTCGGTGCAGGACTTGATGAAATTCATATAATCTTCAGAAAGATATTCAGTTGACTGACCGACACGGGTGTGCATATGAAAGCCACCCATACCCATCTCTTTCATAAAATCTATTTCTTTATGAAGATCTTCTTCATTAAGTTCACAGTTCCACGCCCAGAATGGGGTGCAACGATATTCCGAAGTAGGATTTTTAAAAAGCTCTTCGCTTAATTTAGGATCTTGATTTTTGGGATAAAGCATTAAAACGCCTCCTTTTAACTTATCTTCTTCAGTATATCAATTTAAAAAATAAAAATCAATGAATTATTTTGCTTTTTAAAAAAAGTATATTGATTTTTAAAAACCAATGTGTTATCGTTTTATTGCAGTTTAATCAAAGGAGAATATAAAATGGGATTTTTTACAGATATCTTTAACAATCTCAATGAAGAAGAGAAAGAAAGCTTTTACAGAACCGTAATTTTAAATGACCCGTCAGAATACGCTGCAAAAGCAAGGGTTGAATATTACAGAACAAAACTTAAATTTATGGGCGAAAATGTCAGAATCGGTGCAGGTGTTAAAATTGTTAACCCTGAGTTTGTTTCTTTGGGCAACGATGTTGAAATCAAAGATAACTGCACACTTCTCGCCCGTGGCGAGGGCGGTATCACCCTTCAGGATAATGTCCGTTTGCAAGAAAGAGTTTATCTTGACACAGAGCGTGTGACAGACGGCTATATCATCATCGGCAGAGATTCATACATCGGCACAGGCACAACTCTTTTTGGCCACAGAGGTCTTGAAATCGGTGTTGAATGTCTTCTTGCTCAGAACATCACCCTCACCCCTTACTCACACATTTACAACGACCCTGACAAACATATTTATTCTCAGGGCGGTCACTGTGAAAAGGTTACCATCGGCAACGACTGCTACCTTGGCATGGGCGTTTGCGTTATGTATTCCGGCAACATCGGTGAAGGCTCCGTTATCGGCGCAGGCTCAACCGTTGTGAAGCCCATTCCTCCCTACTCAATCGCTGTGGGCTCCCCCGCAAGAGTAATTAAATCAAGAAAATAAAAATTAAGCTCCCTCTTCAAGTGAAAGAGGGAGCATTTTT
>JAZRME010000319.1:0-4114 GCA_045647325.1 Acutalibacteraceae bacterium
CCAAGCCTGCAAGCAAGCTGTCGGGACGCTCTTTTTCGATGATACGCATAACTGTATCTTCAGTAAGAGGCTCAAGATAAATTTCATCAGCAAGAGCTTTATCTGTCATAATTGTGGCAGGGTTGGAGTTTACAAGAACAACATCGAGGCCCGCATCCTTAAGCACACGGCATGCCTGAGCACCTGCATAGTCAAACTCAGCCGCCTGACCGATAACGATAGGGCCGGAACCGATAACCAATACTTTTTTAATATCTTTATTTAACGGCATTAGTTCTTACCTCCCATCATATCAACAAATTCATCATATAAAAACTCTGTATCCATCGGACCTGAACCTGCAGCCGGATGGAACTGAACTGAAAAAGCTTTTTTATCGGTGTATCTTACACCTTCGCAGCTGCCGTCATTTGCATTAACGAAAGCTACATTACCGATGCCCTCAAGGCTGTCGGCAACCACAACATAGCCATGGTTCTGGCTTGTGATATAAGTCTGACCTACATCAAGATTTTTAACAGGCTGATTTGCGCCACGGTGACCGTATTTATGTTTTTCGGTTTTACCACCGTTGGCAAGAGCCATAATCTGATGACCGAGGCTTATTGCAAACATAGGAACTTTACCCATGAGAGCCTTCACCTGCTCAATTGAATATTCATTATCAGCAGGATTTCCGGGTCCGTCTGAAAGAACGACTCCGTCGGGATTGATTTTAAGAATGTCTTCATAAGATGTATCAAAAGGAACACTTACAACCTTGCAGCCACGCTTTGTAAGTTGAGCCGCAATATCACTTGTGTTACCGTAATCAACAACAGCTACGGTATATTTTTCATCGCCCTGAGCTTCAGATGTTTCTGTTTTATAAGATGAAACATTTTTAACAGCATCAACAATTTTGTATTCACCAAGCTCAGCTTTGATTTCATCGGTGATTTCACCAACGATTTTTGCGTTCATAACACCTTTTTCACGGATAATCTGTGTGATCTCACGAGTGTCAACATCGCAAATTCCGACAATATTCTCTTTTTTGAGATATTCGTCAATGTCACCGTCACAACGGAAGTTTGACGGAGCTTCACACCACTCTCTAACGACAACGCCTTTTATATGGCTCTTTTTGCCTTGGGTATCTTCATAAATCATACCGTAGTTGCCGAGAAGAGGGAATGTCTGAACAACTATCTGACCATAATAACACGGGTCAGTAAGTGTTTCGATATAGCCCACCATACCTGTTGTGAAAACGAGCTCACCGAGAGTTTCACCGTCAGCACCAAAGCGCTTACCCTCAAAAATATGACCGTCTTCGAGAACAATAAAAGCTTTTTTCATATTAATCATCCTTTATAAAAATCCTAATCTGCCATTAACTTAACCAATATCGCTTTCTGCACATGCAGACGATTTTCGGTCTGATCAAAAATCTCATCCGCATGTTGTTCAAAAACCTTTTTGGTTATCTCCTCTTCCTTATGGGCCGGAAGACAATGAAGCACTATAGCGTCATCCTTAGCCACTTTCATAACTTCATCGTTTATCTGATAACCTTCAAAGACTCTGCGTCTTTCTTTGATTTCGCTTTCCATACCCATTGACACCCACACATCAGTGTAAAGAACATCAGCATTTTCAGCAGCTGATTTAACATCATTGGTCAGGTAAAAATTACCTGTTGAAAGCGCCCACTTAACAACATCATCATCGGGCTCATAACCTTCGGGGCAGGCAACGCTTACCTGCATACCCATTTTAAGAGCGCCGACAATAAGTGAATTAGCCACATTATTACCGTCACCGATAAAACACAGCTTTTTATTGTCAAAAGAACCTTTGTATTCTCTGATTGTCTGCAAGTCAGCCATAGTCTGACACGGATGAGAATAATCTGTAAGACCGTTGATAACAGGCACAGTTGAATATTGAGCAAGGGTTTCAGCTTCTTCATGCTCAAAAGTTCTTATAACGATACCGTCGAGGTAACGAGAAAGAACTCTCGCAGTGTCTTCAATAGGCTCACCTCTGCCCATCTGGGTGTTGGTAGGGCTCAAAAACAAAGCGCTGCCGCCAAGCTCGTACATACCAACCTCAAAAGATACACGGGTTCTTGTTGATGACTTGGTAAAAATCATCCCTAAGGATTTATCCTGTAAATATTTATGAGGAATTTTGTTACGCTTTTTTTCTTTAAGCTCATCAGCTAAATCGAGAATTGAAACAATCTCATCACGGCTTAAATCTGCCATTTTTAAAAAGTGTTTCATAAGGCTCACTCCTCAAACAGTCACACTGACTCAATCATAAAATCCTTTTCATAATATTATACATTTACAGGAAGTTGTTGTCAATAAAATTAGCCTTAACTTTCGCAAAGTTTTTCAAAAAAATCCGATATAATTTTTAGTGATTTTGTATTGTTTATATGTTTTTCTGTCCACAGACATTCCAAAACAGCGTACACCGGTTAAAGTGTACGCTGTTTTACAGTTAATTATTCAGCGTCAGGAGCATAGAGAGCCTGGAGCTTAACAAGATGATCGTATCTTGCCATAGCTGTAGCCTCAGCCTGACTGAAGAGAGAGTCTGCTCTGTCGGGGAACAAACGGATAAGAGAAGCGTAACGGTTTTCGTTCTTGATGAAATCCTGATAGCCGGCTGTGGGAGCCTTGCTGTCGAGAGTGAAGGGGTTTTTGCCTTCTTCGATGAGAGCAGGATTATATCTGAAGAGGTTCCAATAACCGCAATCAACAGCCTTCTTCATTTCTGCCTGGCAGTTCATCATTCCGCCGCCTTTAATACCATGCATTTCGCAGGGTGAGTAGCAGATGATGATAGAAGGACCATTGTAAGCTTCAGCTTCTTTAATAGCTTTGAGAGTCTGGTTGTTGTCAGCGCCCATAGCGATCTGTGCAACATAAACATAGCCATAGCTCATAGCGATCTCTGAAAGGCTCTTCTTAGCAATAGCCTTACCTGAAGCAGCAAACTGAGCAACCTGGCCGATGTTTGAAGCCTTAGAAGCCTGACCGCCTGTGTTAGAGTAAACTTCTGTATCGAATACCATAATGTTTACATCTTCATGAGCAGCAAGAACATGGTCAACACCGCCGAAGCCGATGTCGTATGCCCAACCGTCACCACCAAAGATCCAAACTGATTTCTTTGAAAGGTATTCTTTATTCTTAAGAATTGAAGCGCAAAGGTCGCAACCTGAAACTTTTTCAAGTTCAGCAACAAGAGCATCAGTAGCAGCGCCGTTCTTTTCACCGTCGTTAACAGTGTCAAGATATGCGTTTGCAGCAGCCTTAAGCTCATCAGAAGCCTTATCAGAAGCAGCAACTTCACCAACTTTAGCGATGAGGTTGTCACGGATAGCCTTCTGGCCAAGGAACATACCATAACCATGCTCAGCGTTATCTTCGAAGAGTGAGTTTGCCCATGCAGGACCCTGACCCTTACCGTTTACAGTGTAGGGAGATGTAGCTGCGGGACCACCCCAGATTGAAGAACAACCTGTTGCGTTTGAGATATACATTCTGTCACCGAAGAGCTGAGTAACAAGACGAGCATAAGCTGTTTCAGCACAACCTGCGCATGAGCCTGAGAACTCAAGCAAGGGCTTCTTGTACTGGCTGTTGATAACAGTCATATTAGCTGTTGTTTCGGGTTTCTCAGTTACGTTAGCTACGCAATAATCAAATACTGCCTGCTGATCATCCTGAGATTCACGAGCAACCATTTTAAGTGAGTTTGTGGGACAAACGCCAACGCAAACACCACAACCCATACAATCAAGAGGAGATACTGCAAGAGTGTATGTGTAGTTAGTTTTAACGATGGGTTTAGCTGCTGTCTTGATGTTTGCAGGAGCTGCTGCAACTTCTTCTTCACTCATAGCGAAGGGACGAATTGTAGCATGGGGGCAAACAAATGAGCACTTGTTACATTTTGCACAAGTTGCTGCATCCCATTCAGGAACGAGAACTGCAACGCCTCTCTTTTCATAAGCAGATGCGCCGTGTTCAAAAGTACCGTCAGCATGGTCAACGAAAGCAGAAACGGGAAGTGAGTCACCGTCCATCTTTGAAACGGGCTTCATGATACCGTC
>JAZRME010000320.1:0-3255 GCA_045647325.1 Acutalibacteraceae bacterium
TAAAAAAACATACAGACAGATTCTCTGTTGTGCAATTACGGGAGCAATTCTCTTCGGCTGCGCAGGTTGCGGCAATAAAGAAGATGAAGCTGCCACTACAACAACCACCACAACAACACAGACAACGACTGAAGCCACCACGGCAGTTGTTGAAAACATAAACCCTCTTACAGGTCTTTACGGGCTTAGCGACAACGCTGTTGACGCAAGGCCTGTTGCCGTTGTTGTTGAAAACTCAGCTGCTGCGAGACCTCAGTGGGGTCTTTCATCACCCGATGTTCTTATTGAAGGTGTTGTTGAAGGCGGTATAACAAGAATGCTCTTGCTTTATGCTGATGTTAATTCTATTCCCAAGGTTGGTCCTATCCGTTCAGCAAGACATGATTTTGTTGAACTTGCAGAGTGCTTTGACGCTATTTTTGTTCACTGCGGCTGGAGTATTTATGCCGAAGAAAAAATCAAGAATGACAAAGTCAACAACCTTAACGGAATTCATAATTACGACCCTAAATTCTTTTACCGTGACTCTTCAAGAGCATCCAAAGGCACTGAGCATACAGGATACACAAACGGTAAATATATAAGCGCAACAGTTGATTCTGTTGATTACAGAACTCAGGTTAAAGACAATTACAGAAATGTATTGAATTTTGTGACAGATGACGGATATATATCCCCAGAAAAAAGCTGTAATCAGGTTTCATTCCAATATTCATCATCAGCTAAATATTCTATGAAATATAACGCTGATGACGGCAGATATTATACATATCTCGGCTCTCAGGCAAGAAAAGATGCCGAAGGCGTTCACCTCAGCTATAAAAATATACTTATTCTTTACAGCAAAGTTGTTTCTATGGGTGACTCCAAGGGTTGTGTTGATATGAAGCTTGAAAACGCAAACACAGGCTATTATTTCACTAACGGCGGATATGAAGAAATCAGCTGGACCAAAAACGGCAGCGCATCATCTTCACAGCTTGTTATCAAAAGAAATAACGGTGAAGAACTCATTATGAACGCCGGTAATACTTATATTGCTGTTGTTCCCACTTCACAAAAAAATGCAACATCCATTGTTTAAAGGTGAAAATATGAACTTAAAAGGCAGACATTTTTTAAAACTTCTTGATTTTTCAGCTGAAGAAATTGCTTATCTTATTGATCTTGCCGCTGAACTCAAGGCAAAGAAAAAAGCAGGTATTCTTCACGATGATTTCAGAGGCAAAAATATAGCTCTTATTTTTGAAAAAACAAGCACCCGTACCCGTTGCAGCTTTGAGGTTGCAGCTCACGATTTAGGTCTCGGAACAACATATCTCGACCCTTCAGGCTCACAAATCGGCAAGAAAGAAAGTATTGCTGACACAGCGAGGGTTCTCGGCGGTATGTTTGACGGCATTGAATATCGCGGATACGGTCAGGAAATTGTTGAAGCTCTTGCAAAATATGCAGGTGTTCCTGTCTGGAACGGTCTTACAAATGAATTCCACCCCACTCAGATTCTTGCAGATTTTCTTACAATAAGAGAGCATTTCGGTTATCTCAAAGGCATCAACTTTGTTTATATGGGCGATGCCAGATATAATATGGGCAACTCACTTATGGTCGGTTGCGCTAAAATGGGTCTTAACTTCACAGCTTGTGCTCCTGAAGAATATTTCCCCGACAAAGAGCTTATTGCTCAGTGTGAAGAAATCGCCAGAACCAGCGGCGCTGAGCTTCGCTTTATTACAGACCCTATGGAAGCAACCAAAAACGCAGATGTTATTTACACAGATGTGTGGGTATCTATGGGTGAGCCTGACGAGGTATGGAAAGAGCGTCTTGACGCACTTCTCCCCTATCAGGTCAACAAAAAGCTTATGGATAACGCAAGTGAACAGTGCGTATTTATGCATTGTCTGCCCGCTTATCATGACCTTAACACTCAGGTTGGTAAAACTGTAGGTGAAAAATTCGGCCTTAATGAGCTTGAAGTTACCGACGAGGTTTTTGAAAGCGAAAAATCCATTGTATTTAAAGAAGCAGAAAACCGTATGCACACTATCAAAGCGGTTATTGCTGCCACAATATAAACTCAACTGATTAAGAAAGGATGTGACGGGATTATATGCCAATGAAACTGTTTTATATCACAAACAAGCTTGAAGTTGCATTGATTGCCGAAAGATATGGTGTTGACCGTATCTGGGTTGACCTTGAAACATTGGGCAAAGCTGAAAGACAAAAACATATGGACACGGTTAAATCCCATCACAGCATCAAGGATATACGCACCATTTCAAAGCTTTTGTCAAAATCTGAGCTTATGGTGCGCATCAATCCCTGGAATGAAAATTCACCTCAGGAAATTGAAAAAGTTATCTCCGCAGGAGCAGACAGAATTATGCTCCCGATGTGGAAATCCTTTGAAGAAGTTGACAATTTTTTTAAAGCAATCAACGGAAGGGTCAAAACCAACCTGTTGCTTGAAACCAAAGAAGCTGTAGAGTGTCTTGATGAAATTCTTGAACACCCTATGCTTGAAGAAATTCATATAGGTCTTAACGACCTTCATCTTAGCTATGGTCTGACATTTATGTTTGAGCTTATTCCCAACGGTATGGTTGAGGCTCTGTGTAAAAAAATCAAAGCCAAGGGTATCCCCTACGGTTTTGGTGGAATTGCCCGTCTGGGCGAAGGTCTGTTACCTGCCGAGAGAATCATTACCGAGCATTACAGAGTGGGCTCAACTATGGCCAACCTTTCAAGAAGCTTTTGTAACACCGATAAGGTTGAGGACCTGAGCGAAGTTGAAAATGTTTTTGCTAAAAATATGCAAAAAATCCGTGATTTTGAAAAAACTTTAACCAATGTATCTGACGAAGAATTTGACGAAAATTCAAAAGAAATCAGAAAATGTGTTAAAATCATTGTTGCAACTATCAAGGAGCGAAGAGAATGCACGGATTGACAAAAAATAAGCTTCTCACTCTGACACAGCAATACGGTGACGCTTTTTATCTGCTTGACGGCTGTCAGTTTCAAAAAAACTACTCTCGTCTGAGTGATGAATTTAAAAAAATTTATTCAAAATTCAATATTGCTTATTCATACAAAACTAACTACACACCGAAGCTTTGTAAAATTGTAAACGATAACGGTGGTTACGCAGAGGTTGTTTCAGAAATGGAAGCGGAACTTGCCTTGCGTACGGGGGTTGAGCCGTCAAAGATCATCTGGAACGGTCCTGTTAAAAACACTCACAAGGTG
>JAZRME010000321.1:0-2687 GCA_045647325.1 Acutalibacteraceae bacterium
AAACTTCCACGGTCAGTGGTATCTTGACTCAGATATTCTTGAAAATTACTGCCATTTCCGCGCATATATGCCCATTGAAGATTACTTCAAGAGCGTTATGAACAGAGTTGAATGGTTCTATAAGCTTGCAAAGCTTGCAAAGCCCTTCGCATTTGCTGTTAAGCCCTTTATGAAGAAGATTGCAAAAACTCCCGTTTACGGTACACTTTGGTGGAGAGAAAACAACGTTGAAGAAAGAATCAACGCTTATGTCGGCTCAAAAGAAAAGTGGGATGCAATCGGTAACGATTGGAGCAAAGTTAAGGTTTACCGTCCCAACGATGATCCTAAGCAGGCTCTCGTTCTTGACCACGGTTACGATGAAACAAAGGATTTCAATTCACTTACAATTGAAGACCTTAAGAAGGCAGCTGCTTTCAGAGGCGGCGAATGCCTTGCAACTGAAATCGTTGATATGTACACACCCGTTCTTTGGAAGTGTGCTCACGGTCACGAATTCATGATGTCACCCAACCTTGTTCTCCGCGGCGGTCACTGGTGCCCCGAAGAGCTTCCCTCAAGCCTTGAAAAGGCAGAGCAGAAGAAGTTCCGCTGGGCTTATGACGCAGAAGCAAAGGTTAATCCCTTCTTTGCTCAGGTTTGGTATCCTCTCCACGATAAGGACGAAGATAACGTTTACACCGAAGCAATCTACAAGGATTTCAAGGAATACAAGAACTGATTTATATTTTATAAGGTGTCTTTCTTATGAAAGGCACCTTTTTCTTTTATTATATATTGTATCTTTTAATATTATATGATAAAATAATATCATATATAGGTTAAAGGAGCTTTTAAATGTTGAAGAAGTTGCGTGTTTTATGTGCGCTTTTGATTTGCGCATCAATGATACTTTTATCATCATGTAAAAATATAGGCGTTTTTTCAAGCGGAAGCAATGAACTTAAAATAGGCGTTTCCGGAATTGAAGGAATACTTAATCCGTTTTACGCCGAGGCTGATGCTGATGTTGAAATTATTTCGCAGATGTTCAGCCCTATTCAGCGTACAGATACCAATAACTCTCTTGTTAACCATGCGGGCGGCATTTCTTATGAGTTTGTGGGCGATAACGAAGTTAAATATATTGTATCAATCAGAGATGATATGTTCTTCTCCGACGGCACAAACATCAAAATTGATGATGTTATCTTCTTCTATCATTTTATTGCCGATGCATCTTACGATGGCGTTTATAAAGATTGGTATCTTAATGACATCGAAGGTATAAAAGAGTATTATTACGATGATAAAAACTATGAATCCTCTCTTTCATCGATAAATAACAATGTTGAAGAAAAATATTCACCATCAAATATAACTGCTGATGATCTTGTGAAATATCTTGTTGCAACAAATATTGATGGCAAGTTTGACGGCAACTTTGAAAAGATTCGTTCAAACGGAGAAACCTGGAAAACTGCTATTGAAAAATCAACGTACGCTTCTGAATTTGCTGCTCTCGGCAAAACTGCAACCGAAGATAAAGTTCTTGAACTTGTTGCTGAATTTGAAGCTGAAACCAATTCAGCAGCCTATGATGCCCGTGAATGGTTCAAATCATCTCTTCTTAAGCAGTATCTTGAAAAGAATTATTCAAACGGCGCAGATGTGTCATCAATTTCAGGTATCAAAAAAATCAACGACTATACCTGTACGGTTCTTTTTAATTCAAAGAACATAAATGCTCTTTCTCAGCTTAATGCTCTTCTTGTTCCGCAGAGTTTCTTTTCAACAGAATACATCAAAGGCTTAGCTGATAAAATCAAGGATATCCGAACTGTCCCTGTTTCATCGGGACCTTACACTCTTATAAAGCAGGAAGGCAGCGAAGTCTTGCTTTCTGTAAATGAATTTTATAACGATTTTGAATCTGATTTCAAAAAGCTCAGATTTATTGATCTTGCTGCTGAAGGCGATGACCCCGTAAAATCAGTTTCAAACGGTAAAGTTGATATTGTAACTGTTCAAGCGGAGCAGTCTGTTATAACTTCAATTGCGGATAAACCGGTTTCCTACCAGCTTGATGACTGCGGATATTATACCTCGCTTTTCTTTAACACAAGAAGTGTTGAGGATTCATTGGCAAGAAAAGCTCTTATGGGTCTTTGCAACGTTAATGATGTTGTTGAAAAAAGAATCGGAACTTATTATACCCGACTTTTCCGCCCCATGAGCATTCGCTTTGAAGAGTATCCCACTGTTTATGACGTGCCTTTTTATAACGAAAGCGCTTACACTGCTTATCAGAGCTATTCCGACACAAAGATTGAAAAAGTAACTGCTTATTATGACGGAGAAGAAACCGACGTTGAATATTCAATTCTTGAAAAGTTTAAAGAAAACCTTGCCGGCGTTAATATTAGTCTTGATATCATTCTGACTGACAGTGCATCGCTGAAATTGGCTGTTTTATCTGGCGAGGCAGATTTGTGGATTGATAATGTTTATGACGGAGCAACTTGCGATAAATATGATTATTTTCATGCTAACGGTAATCTTAATATGACCGGTCTTAATTATCAACCTGTCAATGATCTTTGTAAAAAAATAAGAACTGCTGTCGGCTTTGAAGATAAAGCAAAATTAACAGATGATCTTCTTAACCTTGTTATGGAGCAGGCTGTTGAATATCCTCTTTATCAGCG
>JAZRME010000322.1:0-4572 GCA_045647325.1 Acutalibacteraceae bacterium
TCGACTACAAGTCAACCAAAACGGCAGACTTGTAGTCTTTTTTTATAAAAACCGAACATTCAGAACAAATATTTAATTTATTTATAAAAATATTTTTACAATTTATTGTATATTTTTTATTGACAACCACTATATATTGTGGTATATAATAAATAACAGCTTTAACAAGTTGTTGTGAGTCCTTTATATAGGACTATAGGTCGAAAAATAATCGAACATTTGTGTTGACAAATAAAAAATCCGTGCTATAATAAAGTCACAAAGAACAAATGTTCACAAATGTTCGATAACAATTTCTTAAAGAAAGAGGAGATATATTATGACAGGAACAATGTTAGGTGTAACAATTTTTGAATTTGCTTTGGTGGTTCTCATCATCACCGGTCTTATCTATGAAAAGAAGCTTATCGAGATCGAAGACAAGTTAGGCACTATTCTCGGCACAGCTATAGGCAAATTTTTAAGAAGACTTATTATAAAAAGAAAAGCTAAAGCAGGTAAGCATCTTCGTGCTGTTCCCGCAAAAAAGCAGTATTCAGGCTCAGAAAGAGTCTCAGATTTTAAAAATATAGCATAACCACTTGTTTTTCCAAATCCCATAAAAGTGACGAGCCACGGAGTTTTGTATCCGCGGCTCGTTGCTTATTTTTTAACTTGTTTTAAAAGATCGCTCTTTAAATCCCAAAGCTTCTGAGAAAGGTCAACATAATAATTGTGAGGATTTTCAAATCTGAGCACTTCATCCCAAAGGGTATCAATCTGCTCTTTACAATATTGTTTTACCTTTTCAATATGAGGATAATCATAAATACATTTACCCTTAACAAATAACGGCACAAGAAGCTCACGGGCTGTATAATTCTCAACGACCTTGCGTTTCCATGTGAAGTCACGGTCAAAAAGCTCATAAGGTTCAGAGTCGTCAACAACTTCATCCTCAAGAGTGATAAGGTCGGCAATAGCCTTGCCTGTTTCGTTATCATAAAGTCGCCACAGCTTTTTAGCGCCGGGGATTGTAACCTTGGCAACATTTTCACTGACTTTGATTTTGGGAATAAACTCACCGTCTGCGTTTTCAACTGCGCAAAGCTTATATACACCGCCAAAAACAGGGTTTGATGAAGCAGTAATCAATCTTTCACCCACACCAAAAGAGTCAATCATAGCCCCTTGCTGAAGCATATCTCTGATTATATATTCATCAAGAGAATTGGACGCTACGATCTGGCAATCAGGAAAACCTGCTTCATCGAGCATCTTACGGGCCTTTCTTGTAAGATAAGTGATATCACCGCTGTCTATTCTGATTCCTTTAGGTCTGAACCCTCTGGGAAGCACTTCACGTCTGAAAGCCTCAATTGCATTGGGAACACCTGATTTGAGAACATTATAAGTATCAACAAGCAAGGTGCAGCTGTCAGGATATTCTCTGGCATAAGCGCAGAAAGCATCGAGTTCACTGTCAAAAAGCTGAACCCAGCTGTGAGCCATTGTACCCAGAGCTTTCACACCGAATTCTCTGTCAGAAATTGTACAGGCAGTTCCGGTACAACCACCGATATAAGCAGCTCTCGCTCCGTAAATAGCGCCGTCATAACCCTGAGAACGGCGTGAACCGAATTCCATAACCGCTTTACCCTTTGCTGCACGGACAATTCTGTTGGCTTTGGTGGCAACAAGGCTCTGATGATTGATTGTGATAAGAATCATTGTTTCAATAAACTGAGCCTGAATAGCAGGGCCTCTGACGGTCACAATAGGTTCATAAGGGAATATGGGCGTTCCCTCAGGAACACACCAGATATCACAACAAAAATCAAAATTGCGAAGGTAATCTAAAAATTCTTCTCCGAAACCTTTAGAGGCAAGATAAGAAATATCATCATCGGTAAATTTCAGATTTCGCAGATAATCAGCAAGCTGCTCAACACCCGCCATAATGGCGAAGCCTCCCTTATCGGGAACATCTCTGAAAAACATATCAAATTGAGTAAGTCTGTCGCCTACACCATTTTTGAAATAACCGTTAGCCATTGTTATCTCATAAAAGTCGGTGAGCATAGTAAGGTTTCTTTCTCTCAATTCACTGGTCATAAAACATGCCTCCTTAATTCACCTGCTGTGGCAGATTATATCATACCGGTATCAATTTTTCAACCTTAATTTAACCCCACACCGTGTTTATTATTATTCATTCGTATTATTAACTCATTAAAAAAACTCGCCTTTATGCAAAAAATAAAGCTGAAAAACTATACATTTTAGCCAAAATTGTACATTTTTGTATATTTTTTTCTAAAATGACTATTATTTTTTTTGTTAATGTGTTATCATATCGTCAGTGGGTATCTATAATTTTTAAGGAGGTGTTCAGAGTGAGAACTCGTAAACAAGAATTGGGGGATAAAAATATTATTGGTGCCAGAGTTGAGCAGCAGCGCAAATCAATCGGTATGAAACAAAAAGATTTACTTGCTCAGCTTCAGATAAGAGGTATTGATCTTAACTCGTCAGGTCTTTCTAAACTTGAAGGCCAATTAAGAGGTGTAGCTGATTATGAAATCAAGGCAATTGCGGAAGTCCTTGGTGTTTCTATTAATTGGTTGCTTGAAATTGATGAATAATATCACGGGCTCGGTTATGAGCCCGTTTTTTGTTTCTCAGTATATTTGACATAAAAGTTCATATATTGTAAAATACAGATATATCGTTGCAAAGGAGTTTTTATATGGCAATCTTCAGACCGTTTAAAGCAATAAGACCAATCCCATCAAAGGCGCAAGATGTTGCAGCGTTGCCTTATGATGTTATGAACAGCAAAGAAGCAAAAGAGATGGTTAAAAATAAGCCTTATTCTTTTCTTCATGTTGACAAAGCTGAAATAGATTTTGATCCGATCCCTGAAAATATTTATACCGAAACAGTTTATCTTAAAGCTAAAGAAAATCTTGACAAGCTTGTGACTGACAAAATCTGTGAACAAGACGACAAACCTTGCATTTATATCTATCGCCAGATTATGAACGGCAGAAGTCAGACCGGCCTTGTAGGCTGCACAGCTATTGACGATTATATTAACAATATAATCAAAAAACACGAGCTTACCCGTGCCGACAAAGAAGCTGACCGAATCAACCATGTTGACTATTGTGACGCTAACACGGGTCCGATTTTTCTGACATACCGTTCTGATGATTTTATTAACTCCGCCGTTGAAAATTATAAAAACAATCACTCCCCTGTTTATGATTTTGTAACTGAAGACGGAGTTTCAAACACAGTATGGGTTGTTGATGATGACAATCTGATTGATGAAATTTCAAAGAAGTTTGCTCAGACAGATTATCTTTATATTGCAGACGGTCATCACAGAGCCGCATCAGCTGTTAAAGTCGGTCTCAGACGCCGTGAACAAAACCCTGATTTTACAGGTGAGGAAGAATTCAATTTCTTTTTAGCAGTTCTTTTTCCTGAAAATGAACTTGAGATCATGGACTATAACCGTGTTATCAAAGACCTTAACAACTACACAAATGAAGAATTTTTAAATAAGATAGCTGACAGTTTCACCGTTGAATCAGTAGGCAAAGATGCTTACAAACCTGAAGCTAAACACACATTCGGTATGCTCCTTGACGGTGAGTGGTATAAACTGACAGCAAAAGACGGCACATTTGATAAAAACGACCCCGTATCCCGTCTTGATGTTTCAATTCTTCAGAACAACCTTATTTCTCCCGTTTTGGGAATAGATGACCCGAGAACAGACAAGCGAATTGATTTCATCGGCGGAATCAGAGGTCTTGGCGAGCTCGAGCGCAGAGTCAACACCGATATGAAAATTGCGTTTTCAATGTATCCCACAACACTTGACGATCTGATGGCAATCGCTGATGCAGATAAAATTATGCCGCCAAAATCAACATGGTTTGAGCCCAAGCTTTTAAGCGGACTCTTCATTCACAAACTTTCATAAGGAGATATTATTATGCCTAACATTGCAACAAAAGTTTCAGTTGAAATAACACCTGAAAAAGAGATTATATTAAAAGAAAAACTCGGTCAGGCAATTTCATTGCTCAAAGGCAAAAGTGAAGCCTGGCTTATGCTCAGCTTTGAAGATAATTGCCGTATCTGGTTCAAGGGTGATAATTCTCTCCCCTGCGCATTTTCTGAAGTGCAGGTGCTTGGTAAAATCAACCCGGCAGAAAGCGAGAAGCTTTCAGCCGAAATATGCTCAATTTTTGAATCAGAATTAGGAATTCCTGCTGACAGAACCTACATTAAATATGAAGAAATTGAACAGTGGGGCTGGAATGGTGGCAATTTCTGAAAAAAATGCAAATAACAATTGATTTTTTTCTTGATTTGATTTAAAATAACAATGTTAAATGCGTTAGCAGTGGGAGGAGTACCCGTGCTCGGCATATCAGAGAGGGAACGGCAGCTGAAAAGTTCCTTATGCAGAAGCGGTGAAATGC
The DNA here is from genome assembly GCA_045647325.1 of Acutalibacteraceae bacterium. Taxonomy (GTDB): domain Bacteria; phylum Bacillota; class Clostridia; order Oscillospirales; family Acutalibacteraceae; genus CAG-488. The sequence goes on from JAZRME010000322.1 coordinate 4,482, forward strand.
ACCCATAAGCACACAGTGGGAATGGAGTATCACTGTGCGGATTGCCCCGTTACAGGCATCGAGTTATAAACCGGAGTGGAACCGCGGATTA
>JAZRME010000323.1:0-6341 GCA_045647325.1 Acutalibacteraceae bacterium
CTTCCGTTTTTAATGTCACCGAGAGCGAGCGAACCTGTAACATCAAACAAAACACCGTTGAAACCGGGATCACGGCTGATTGTATGGTTGAAATCAAGCCCGTAAATAGTAATATCGTTATTGATTGTTATAGTCTGATTCAGCGTAATGTTGTGAATAGGAATAATATAACCTTTTTTATTGCCGATTGCAGTCATGGCTTCATCAAATGTTTCATAATAAGAGTCATTTTTGCCGTCAATTTTAATATGAAGATTATATTTTTTCTGAACTATTTGTGCGCTTTCAAGGGAATCAGCTTTCATTTTTTCACAGTTAGCTGTAGCAAGAGTTGAGATCTGAGGGAAGTAGTCAAAATAAGAGTTACTTGCCTTGCTTGTCCAATATCCTGCTGTGAAGCCGAGAGTTGAAGCGATGTTTGCGCCTGTGAGACCTGTTGTGTCAACGCCTTTTGCGTCAGTCAGGTTGGTCATCACGCTGTTTTCAATAGAGGTGTCATAATAGCAATTAGTCAGGCTGCAGGTTCCGCTGACATAACCTATAAAGTTACCTGTGTGTGTGCCCATAGTGTTTTGTGAGTTTACATAACCACGGTTATAACAGTTTGTGATTTTAGCGCCTGTGATATAACCTGCAATACCACCGATATAATAACCGCCATTGATTTTGCCTGAGTTGTAGCAGTTATAAACGCCGTCACCGGTTATGCTGCCGGCAATACCGCCAAAGTAGTTACCTGCGGCACCGATTACCTCACCGTTGTTAAAGCATTGTTGAATTTTGCCACGCTGATTGTTGCCGACAATACCTCCGATATGAGTGCCTGATGCCGAGTCGCATTCAACAGTTCCCACATTATACGAGCTTGTGACAGAACCTGAATTATAGCCTACAATACCACCGACATTTTTGGCGCCTCTTATATGGCTGTCGTTGGCAGAGTTTGAAATTATACCACGGTTATAACCTGCAACACCACCGATATAATCATCACCGGTGATAAGGCAGTCAAGCATAACAATGTCGCTTACCGTACCTTCAGTGCCGATGTTACCAAAAAGACCCTGATAAGAGGTTCCGTTTGTGTAAACACCTGCGATGTTATAATAGTTGCCGATAAAAATGCCGTTGAAGGGGGAGTCGGCTGTGCCGATAGGTGTCCAGACATTTGTGTCATCCTGACCTTCATTTATAAAAATGTTGAGAAGTATGTTTTCGGTAACTTTTGCGTTGGCTGATTGATTTTGTTCAACACCTACAAGGGTGCCGTTAACAAGACCGGCAAACCATGCGAGTTCATCAGCTGTGGTGATGAGATAATAACCTGCGTTATCTTTTTTAGGTTCTTCCTTACCACCTGCCCATACTGCGGTTTCAAGTGTCCACGCAAGAACGGGGTAGCCGTTGTTGAGCACCATATAGTCATAAGTGAAAGCGTTGCCGTTTTCGTTAAGCTCACGGGCAAAGCTAAATTTTTTCATTTGCTCAAGAGTTCTTGCTGTTGCATTGTCATCGGGCCAGAGGCTTGTGGCTTCGTTGTAGTAACAGTTGTAATATGTTCCGCCTAAGCTATAGCCTGAAATTGCAGCAATATGCTCGGTGTTGTTGAGTATTGTGGTGTAAACGGGGGCAAGTGTATAGCAACCCATAATTGTAGAGCTGGAGTTTGTGCCTACAATACCTCCGACTTTTTTGGGGCCGTAAACCCTGCCGAGGAAATAGCAGCCGTTGATAATACCTGCTGTAACTGTACCGACGATTCCGCCTGCATTACCGTTTACATTGGAGTTACTGAATACGTCAGCAGAGGAGTAACATTTTAAAATGGTTGTGTTGCTGTTGCTGTAACCGCAGATACCACCTGTTCTGATATATCCGTTAATGGTGCCCGAAGTGAAACAGCGCTCAATTTTTGAATAATCAAAAATGTAACCTGCGATACCACCGGTGCTGTTAGCTGTTGATGTAACTGTGCCGTTAAAAGAGCAGTCGGTAATAATGGCGTATGACATATATCCAACAATGCTGCCTACGTTCTGATTACCGCAGATTGTTGCATTCTGAAGATGAACGTTATAGATGATTTTATCGGGGTCAGCTTTAAAAACCTCGGTGGTTGAGTCATCTTCATCATCAATAACAGGTTTATTGCCTTTGACATATCCGAAAAGGCCGACATAATCTGATTTTGTTTCAATATAAAGGTTGGTGATTGCGAAACCGCCACCGTCAAACTCACCTGAAAACGGATTATCAACCGTACCGATAGGGGTGAAGTTATTGGCGGTTGAATATTGCTCGTTCATAATAATATTATCGGTGAGCTTTCCTTTGATAGCAGTGCTGCCCGAGTTAACTTTTTGTGAAAACCAGGCAAGTTCTTCACCGTTTGAAATCTGATAAAACCCGTCTGTAAAAGAGGGGACAGAGGTTCCGCCGTTCCAGACTGAACCTGTAGCAAAAATATCAGCAACAGGCTGAATAACTGCCAATATAAGACAGAAGGATATCAGAATTGAAAGTATTTTTTTTCTCATAAAAAACGACCTTTCACAAATGTTTATTCAAATGGGCATACTGACCCATATATACACTATAATTATAACTTATTTTAATTGTAAAGTATAGTATTTTGTTTATAAAAAAATAAATATATTATTTATGAAAACTGCATAATAACCAAAAAGAAAGCTTCGGAATTACCCGAAAGCAAAATCCGAAGCCTTGATTTATTTTATTCAAAGATATGTTTTATTGTTTTGTTGACGAGGTCGCTTATAAACACTTCGCTGCAACCGAGAACAGAAGTTTTCAGCTTTCCGTTAACAGGGGAGTACCAATAGCTGTCAATTGAATCAATTCCCTTCGCCATACCGAGAACTGAGCCTACAGTTGCTGCGTTACAATCGGTATCAAAACCTGATTGAACTGCCATACAGATACTTTTGCCGTAATCACCGTTGCCGTAAAGAAGCGTTGCTGCAACAATTTTTGCGTTTGAAAGAGTATGACACCAGCCGTGATCGGTGATTTCATCATATTTCTGATGAATTTTTGCAAAAACAGTTTCACTTTCAACTCCGTTTTCAAAATCTGATAAAACATCACAGATTTCTTCATAAAGTCGGCTTGTCTCGGGAATCTGACCAAGGCCTCCTCTGATAATTGCAACAATATCGTCTGTAACGGCTGCGCAGGCAATCATAGCTGATACCCACATCTCACCGTAAATACCGTTTTTGATATGTGAAACTCTTGCGTCACGCCACGCCATATCAGCGGCAACTTCAGCGTCACCCGGGTTGATATAACCGAAGTAGTCACCTCGTATCTGCGCACCGATCCATTCCCGGTACGGGTTTTTATACATTCCGCTTGCAGGTGCAGAGTAGCCGTTGATAAGATTTCTGAAAGCTACTCTTTCTGCAGAATAATACTTATAGACAGGCTGACTCGCAAGCCACATTTCGCCTACATCTTTTGAGGTGAAATTTTTGCCGAATTTATCGATAACAAGCTGAGCTATAACAGTGTAGTTTGTGTCATCGTCAATGGGGGCGCAGTCCATCTGATCAATGTGGTCATTGTTACCGAAACAGTATTCATATTTTGCAATCATTTCATCAGTTACATCACTTCTGAGAATGTATCTGTGTAAAGGGTAATTTCCGGTTTCTTTCAAAAAGGGAATCAGTTCGTGCTGGCGGGAACATTCCACAGCCTTGCCCAGAAGACAACCGCAGATTCTGCCGATCCACGCACCCTCAATTTTCTTTTTGAGAGTTTCTGCGTCAGGCGTTTTGCTTTTTACCTCAAAACCGTCACGCAAGGCTCTGATTGCATCAAGATCAGAGGGTTCATTATATCTGTAGCCTTCACGGTTTTTTGCTTTGGCAACGATTGAAAAAAGAATATCGGCAATATTGTCTTTTTCTTTACCGTCAGGCATTTTTGCAACAGCAAAAAATAAATCTTTATATTGCCCGATGTCAAGCCCTTCTTCAAAGGATTGTTTATATTCAAGCTCTGTTTTTTTACAATATTCCCGCCATTCCATAGAGTTTACATAATCCGGTGCAATACTGTCTAACATAAACATTTCCTTTCGCAATTAAAATTTATCAATAAGACCTGTAGATCTTTGCAAAATAAGAAGAGCATCTCCGGAATTGATTTTTCCGTCTTTACTTACATCGGCACGGTTGAGTTCAGCTTCTGTCATATATTTGAGACCGGTAGAGTGCTGAAGAACAATAAGAGCATCCTGAGATGAATATTTGCCATCAAGATTAACATCACCGAAATCAGGGCGATAATGGTCAGGATTACAGTTATAGTGGACTGTGTATGTTGGGACATCAGGGTGTGCGGGATGAACAGGGAAGACATCGGTTTTATCAAGTTTACTCCAATCAGACTCGGAGCCTTCATAATATATATTTTCTAATTTTGAACATGGGAAAGAGTGCCTTTTCATTATTTTAATGTTTTTAGGAATTACAATGTATTCTACCTGGTGGCAATTGGCAAAAGCAAACTCTCCTATCGTAGTTATACCTTTAGGAAGATACACATATTTCAATTTTTCACAACCATAAAAAGCATCATCACCTATAGTTATAAGGCCTTCCGGCAGGATTATTTCACTGAGCTTATACTTGTTTTTAAAAGCGTTATGTCCGATTGAAACTATAGGTAAGCCCTCGATTTCCTGAGGCATTTGGACATAAGAGTCATTACCATTATATGCAGTTATAATAATACCGTTTGAGTGTTTGGCATACTCAAAATCACCATAATATTTTGAACCGCCGAAATAACCGTCATAGTCCGAAAATTTTTCGATCTGAAGTGAGTAAAAAGCGTCGTTACTTGACCATATAATTTTACCATCTTTAACAATCGGGTCACAGTCCGAAACTATTGCATCTGTTTTAATTTCTTTGATAATGTTACCTTGTGAGTCAATCATTGCTGCACACATATTGGTGAATGCAGAACTATCATCTGCTTCAAATTCATTCCATATAACAACAAATCGATTGTCATCGATTTTTACAAGCTGTGGTTCTGAAATTCTAAATGGTTCAGTGAAATCGGTCAATTGAACAAACCTGGTGTTATTCAGTTCTTTATCTGTAACTGTAACAAAAATATTACGAATGCTTGTTTTTTGACCTTCTTGTTGAGATGAGGTGTTGCCGGCAATAATAAGGGTGTCGTCAGATATTTCAAATCCACCCAAAGTGACACCTGTTGTGTTGCTGCCTTCTGTACCGTAGATCTTTAAAGCTTCGGTGTATTTGACCATTTTGCCTGAGGGTTGTTTTTTACATATCGTAACACTTCTGAGGTGAGCATCGCCATGGTCAACCGCATAAACATAATCTCCGTCACTGCGAATGTACTGGTCAAAGGAGTGACTGCAATAACCACCACTGATGTGCCCGATTTCGTAATAGCTATAGAAAACTTCCATAGTGTCAATTTTTATATGAATTTGGACATTTGCCTGATGATTATATCCGTCAAAAAATTCATACATCTCATGACATGTATGAATATAAAGATTTCCGTTGTTTTCGTGCATTCTTGCTGAGCCTGCATCAAAGGGTATGGTTGTGTTTGCTCCTTTAAGAGAAACGGAATCGACTTCTGCCCAGTTCTTTGTGTATTTTACAATTTTAAATACTTCAACTGAGTCATTTTCATCAGGATTGTTCTGACCAAAAATACAAAAATTATATTCACTGCCTGAATAAAATCCACCAAAAATCGGCAGTGCAGCTTTGATTGTTTTTGAGCTGATATAATTAAAATCTGATGTGTATGTATCAATATAAACATCGCTGCCGTTACTTGTGATTCTGCTTAAAGTTCCGTCAGAATTTGCCTGAAGATAACTGTATTCAACAGTGCCGTAGCGATATGATGACGGATAAACCATGTCAGAAACAATATTCCCGTCTGTTATAAAGGCACTATCATATGCCAATGGTGTTGCAGCAAAAGAGAGCATTGACATAACTGATAAAGTCAACACAAGAGTAAGTAAAATACATATTGATTTTTTGAGTATTATTTTCATAAAACCCCTCCTCATAATATTATTGAAATTTTATCATAAATCGATTTTCAGGTCAACAAAAAGCGTACCGACTTTTTTCGGTACGCTTTTGAAAAAATGTTGATTTTATTTAATCATACTTTCACCGGTCATTTCTTTAGGCTGAGGAAGACCAAGAATAGTAAGCATTGTGGGAGCGATGTCAGCAAGACGGCCTGTTTCTTTAAGTTCACAGTCATAACCGACAACGCAGAAGGGAACGGGGTTGGTTGAG
>JAZRME010000324.1:0-9332 GCA_045647325.1 Acutalibacteraceae bacterium
GCATGGGATGTTGCAATGAAGCTCTGATAAAAATTAAAGTGGCTTACTCCGGTAAGCCACTTGTTTTTTATATAAAGTTTTTAACAGCATTATAAACACAAATCAGAATAATCATAGCCATGAGGCCGATAAACAGCTTATCCACCGTTGAGCTGTTTATTTTTTTATTAAGCGCCCTGCCGATTATTCCTCCTCCGATTCCTCCGCAGACCATCAGAACGAGAGCGGCCACATCAAACTCCGGCACCGATTTTGTCACAACAGTAGTTATCAGATTAGCCAACTGACTAAAAAAGATTATATACAAGCTGTTTGCCGCAGCAACTTTTGTTTCCATACCAAAAAAGAAATAAAGCACAACAAGATTTATCGGGCCTCCGCCTATTCCGAGAAAGCTTGACATAACGCCAAGGGCTGCACCGATTAAAACATTTGCAAATTTATTTTTAACATTGTGAGTATGAATTTTATTTTTATTGACAGTATAAATAAGAGTTCCGACAGTAATTATTCCCAGAGCAACAGCCTGAATCAGACCAATCATTTCAGGTGATGAAGAACTGTCTTTAATAAAAGAAAAAAGTGCTTTTCCTCCTACTCCGCCAAAAGCTGCACCGATCGCAAGAGGGGTGCCGGTTGACACGTTGACGATCTTCTCTTTTTTCAAAAGGGATTTTCCGACAGAATAGCTGCTCATTGACAGCACAGTACACCCTGAAAGAAAATTGACAGCAGCCACCGATGACGGAATAAACATATCAAGAACAGGCTTGATTATAACCCCACCGCCTATTCCGCATATTGCACCGATAACACTGGCAAACAAGCTTATAAGCAAAAACAACCACATAATCTTACCTCCGTTTGCTTTATTATATTGCAATTATTACACATGGTCAATCTTCAATAATTTTGCAAATCAAAAAACCATTGACTTTTTTCAATATACAAGTTAAAATTCTATTATTAAACTAAAGAAAGGTTGATTATATGGCAGAACTCAAAAAGAAATACGGTTTGCTGACCGCTATCTGTATGGTTATCGGAATTGTTGTCGGCAGCGGTGTTTTCTTTAAAGCAGAATCCATTCTGAACTATACGGGCGGTAACCTCAAGCTCGGTATTCTTGCGTGGGTTATCGGCGGTATCGTTATGATTATCGCTGCATATACATTTTCAATTCTTGCGACCAAATATGAGCGTGTCAACGGTGTTGTTGACTACGCAGAAGCAGCCGTTGGCGAAAAATACGGTTATATTGTAGGTTGGTTTTTATCAACTATTTATTACCCGACTCTCACGATGGCTCTTGCCTGGCTTTCAGCGAGATATACACTTGTGCTCATTTACGGTGAGTCGGCCGACATCACCGGCGGTCTGTGTTTTGTGTTAGCAGGTTTTTATCTTATCGCAAGTTTTGCCCTTAACACTCTTTCACCCGTTATCTCAGGTAAGTTTCAGGTTTCAACCACTTTTATCAAACTTGTTCCCCTGCTTCTTATGGGCATTGTAGGCACTATCTACGGCCTTACAAAAGGTCACACAATAGCAAACTTTACAACTGTTGTTTCAGATATTCCTGTTTCAGATGCAATTTTTAAAGCTGTTTGCGCCACTGTTTTTGCTTATGAAGGTTGGATTATTGCCACATCTATCAACGCTGAGCTTAAAGATGCGAAGAAAAATCTTCCCAGAGCGCTTGTAATAGGTGCTTTTGCAATTGTTGCAATTTATGTTTTTTATTATGTAGGTCTTGCCGGTGCAATTCCCAACGCAGAGATGATGGCAAGCGGTCAGACAGGCGCCAAAAATGCTTTCGGAGCAGTTTTCGGCAGCGCTATGGGTACGGGAATTTTTGTGTTTGTTATTGTTTCCTGCCTCGGCACACTTAACGGTCTTATGCTCGGTTGCTCAAGAGGTCTTTATTCAATCGCCAACCGTGGCAGAGGTCCTGCGCCTCACATTATCGGCAACATTGATAAAAACACAAACATGCCAACTAATTCATCAATTGTCGGTCTTCTTCTTTGCAGCGCCTGGCTCCTCTTCTTTTATTGCTCACAGATGAGCGATTTCAGCGACAAGTTGGGTATGTTTGCTTTTGACCCTACAGAGCTTCCCATTGTTACAATTTATCCGTTTTACATTCCCATTTTTGTTAAAATGATGTTCAATCAAGATTCCAATTTTGTTGAGCGCTTTGTTGCTCCCGTTCTCGCTATTGCAGGTAGCGTATTTATGGTTGTGGCAGCCGTTAACGCTCACGCTGATAAAATCCCCGGCTACCTCATCCTTTTTGCTGTGATTATGGGCTTTGGTCTCATTTTTATCAACAAAAAATCAGCCAGATCAAAATAAGATACAAATCAGACGAGCCGACATAAGTCGGCTCATTTTACAGGTGATAACAATATGAAAGATATTCTTCATTCAGGTGAAATTTACTACCCCAGCGACACAGAAATTATGCGCCGTCAGGCTCTGTGTCTTGAAAAACAATATGATTACAATCTTACCCGTCCTCTTGAAGCTGAGAAAAGAGAGCAGCTTCTTAAAGAGATGTTTGCCGAAATAGGAAAAGATTGCTACATTGAGCCTCCGTTACACTCAAATTGGGGCGGCCATCATGTTCATTTCGGTAACAGCGTTTATGCCAACTTCAACCTCACTCTGGTTGATGACACTCACATTTATGTCGGTGATTACACCATGCTCGGCCCTAATGTTGTTATTGCAACGGCAGGTCATCCGATTCTGCCCGAATTGCGTGAAAAAGCATATCAATATAATATGCCTGTTCATATCGGCAAAAACTGTTGGTTAGGCGCAGGAGTAATTGTTTTGCCCGGTGTTACAATCGGCGATAACACTGTCATCGGCGCAGGCAGTGTTGTTACAAAAGACATACCCTCAGATGTTGTTGCCGTGGGTAACCCCTGCAAAGTGCTCCGACCGATCAGCGATCACGACAGACAATTTTATTTTAAAGACAGAAAAATACCAAAAAAAATTTTTGAATAAAAAATAAAGCTGACTGATTGATTTCAGTCAGCTTTTTAAATTAAAACTCGTAATTCGGTTTTACAATCTTGCCTGTAACTGATGATTCAACAATTGCAAGACAGGCAGCAACTGTTTTAGCGCCTTCTCTTGCGTCGGTGAGAACAGGCTTATCGTTAATGATTGCATCAGCAAAAACTGCAAACTCTTTGATTGCATTATGGTTGTTTACCTCAACCTCAACAAGCTCGGGCTTTTCGGGAGCAACACCGTTTTCATCAGCAACAAAAAGCTGCATTGTGGGTGAAGTGTTGTCACAGATAAGTGTACCCTTTGTGCCGTAAATTACTGTGCGCATTGTGTAGTCACGCTTACATCCGGTTGAAACAAAAACTTTACCTGCAACACCGTTGGGGAATTTCATAATTGCGATTGTTGCATCATCATAAGGAACTGTGAGAAGAGCCTTGTGAGTGCCGTAAGCAAAAACTTCCTCAGGGTCACCTGCAAGCCAACGAAGAAGGTCAACTGCGTGACATCCGCCGCCGATGAGACCGTGACGGTTGGGGTCAGCTCTCCAGTTGCCGTCACCGAACTTTGTTTTAACAATGTTCATATAGTCATGAGCATATTCTGACTCAACAAAATAAATTTCACCTAAAGTGCCGTTGTCGATAAGCTCTTTTGCTTTTTCAAAAGAAGGGGTAAAACGGCAGATCTGACCAACCATAAACTTACAGTTTGAAGCCTCAGCAGCTCTTACAATTTCATCAATATCTTCTCTTGTCAGAGCAAGAGGCTTTTCGCAAAGCACGTGTTTACCTGCGTTGAGAAGGTCAATACATACCTGCTTATGCTGCTGATCGGGGATAGCAACAGAAACCACATTGATGTCTTTATTGTTGATGATATCGTGATAATCTGTACACCATTTTTCTTCGGGAATATTATATTTTTTACCTGCTGCTGCAAGTGTTTCGGGGTCTTTGTCACAAATCAGAGCAATTTCAGCGTCATAGCCCATAGCACCTTCAAGATGAGCCATACCAAACATCATACCAATATTGCCGACTACTAATTTTTTATCCATAAATAATCTCCTTTTTATTATAAATTGTTAAGAATTTTCAATACGCACTCAAGCTCTTCGGGTTTGATAATTTCAACAGGTGTATCATTTTTGACACAGTTTTTGAAATAAACAAGCTCGTTTGCATAAGCATCGCTCTTGGGAAGGTTGATGCTGCCGGTGTCACCCTCAGCCTTTTGTGTGAGATTGATGGGTTCATCCTCTTCGGTATAAATTTTCATCTCACCCTTTTCCCAAGCAACAATTGCCTCTTCAAACTGGAAACGGAACTCGGCTGTGAAAGGATAACGTGCAGCATACCAGGATGACTCACTGTTGATTGTGAAATCACCGAAATCATAAGTTACGCTGATATAATCCTGCTTAGGAAGTTTTGAACGGTACTGATGAGAAACCTTGGGCATACCAAAAGCATAAACCATAAAATCAAGGTCATGAATATGCAAATCGAAGGGAACAAGACCGCTTCGTTTTTCATCCATCATCCAACCGTCCCAGCTCCAACGGGGGTAACCGCCAAGGCGGAGCATTGTGCCTGAAAGAAGTCTGCCGTATTTTTTGGTGTCATATATTTCTTTGAGAACCTCATACTCAGGCCAGAAACGAAGCACATGAGCAACCATAAACTTAACGTTATTTTCAGCTGCTGTTTTATATACTCTTTCTACATCCTCTTCTTTAAGAGAAATGGGCTTCTCTGTGACAACATTGATACCCTTCTTCATAGCTTTAACAGCAAAATCTGCGTGAAGATATGTAGGAAGACAGATATCAAGAATATCAAGCTCTTCTTTTTCAAGCATTTCATCAAAATCAAGATAGCAACGTTTTGATGAGTGATTTTCCATTCTTTCGGGGCGAATATCGCAAAGAGCAACAAGCTCTGCATCTTCCATAGCTTCCCATGCCGGAATGTGGGCGCCGCTTATTCCGCCAACACCGACAAGACCTACTTTTAACATAAAAATACCTCCGTATCAAATAGTATCATTAAAATTGTAACACATTTAAATGGCTTTATCAATAGAGTTTTTATCACTATTTTATTGACTAATTCAGAAAAACCATTATACTGAAAAAGAGGTGATTATATGATACTCTATATTGCTCGTCACGGAGAAACCGACCCCAACCAGAAACCGCAACCCCTGCTCACCCCGAAAGGTTTTGAGCAAGCCCGTCTGTTGGGTAAAAGAATGGAAAAATTCCCCCTCGATTGCATTATTGCAAGTACACTCATAAGAGCGCAGCAGACAGCGAAAGAAACTGCAGATTTAAAAAATATGCCTGTTGAAATAATGCAGGGTATTTATGAAGTTGAAAACGGTGAAACAATTGATGAAGCATACAAACGGGCTTCAGATGCCGTTAAACAGCTTAAAGAACGTTTTACAAAAGATGAAAGAATCATTGTTTTTGCTCACGGCACATTTAACAACTGCCTGATAAGTGCTGCCCTGGGATTCCCGGTAAGAGATGATTTTAACTTCTGCCAGGAAAACACAGGTTTAAGCTGCATCAAATTTATGCCTGACGGAAAAACAAAAGCTGAATTTATCAACTACTACGGCCACCTTGACGAACAGGAATTTTAACAAAAGGGACTGTCTCAACAACGAGACAGTCCCTCAACTTTTATATTGGTTTGTTAATAGTTACAATGTAAGCAAGGCTTTTTACCGCCTACGCAACGAAGACCTTCGCAATCTTTGATTTCTTCGTAAGTTTTGCCACCGCTCAGTGAACCGGCATAGTTGGGAGCTGAACCTCTTATAACATAATAACCTTTACCACCGCAAGAGCTGCAAGTCACATAACCGGTGTTTCCGCAATAAGTGCAGTTTTTCGCTTTGGTTGTGTAAATACCGGCATCATATCCTGAACCGACAGAAGCTGAGCCACCTGAACCGCCTGAACCTGAGTTCTGGTCACTTGCAGCCTGACTTAAATCAACTGCACAAAAAGCTTCTGACCCACCCTTGAGATCTGTATAAATATAAAATACTGCAACTTTTTCTTCTTTATTATAATAAACAATTCTTAAAGAAGCATCCTGGCAGGAAGAATTGTTTTCAAGGCCCGGAGTAAGCCAGGAGTCTTTTACACGCTGATATACTCTCGGTGACCCATAATTATAAGCTCCACCCGGGTCACTGTCTAACACGTGCTGATATTCCTGACCGAGATCGGCCTTGTTATAAACCAAGCCTGTTTTAGCAGTGTCAACATTTGATAAAAACACAACAAAAGTGTCTCTGCCGTCAGCATCTTTGATTTTAACAAGATCTGAAGCTGTTTCATAATCGGTAAATTCAGCAGCGCCTTTCTGTGTGTTTCCGCCAACTGAAAAAACGCCTTCATTGAGACCTACAGAAAATCTGCCGTCAGAAGTTTTATATTTTCCGTCAGCTGTTCTGATAAGACCTGCGCCCACAGACTGACCGCTCGGAGCAGAGGAAGCCACTTGTCCGCCACATCTGAAGCCAAGGTCTGTTGATTCAAGGTCTGCTGACCACTCTATATAACCTTTAACTTTTGTGCCGTTCATAGCGTAATAAACATATACTGCGCAATTTCCGCTTTTTCCGAAAGCGTCATAGTCACAGCTGTCATCTACCGAAGCTGTTCCTGTGTAATCAAGGCTCCATGAAGCATATATTTTAAGATCGTTCCATGTCATTGATGTTGTGGCGTTACGATAATCTTCAAATATAGAATCTTCTTCTTTAAAATTCATTCCGCTTTTACACAACAATTTTGTGTATTCATCAATCAGCTCAACAGCATCTTCGCCGCCCTCAAAGGCTTGTGAAAAAGTCATACCGCTCTGCTTGGCCTTATCAAAGCTGATTTTGTTGTCGGCAAAATCAAAAAGAGATTGGAAATTTACAGAATCTTTGCTTGGTGTCTGACCACCCTTGTTGCCAAAACTCATAGACTCAACAAGAACTTCATCCTTGCCTGAATCAGTATCTTTGTTGTCATCTTTACTTTCTTCGTCTTTATTATCTTCATCATCTTCATTATCTGCCACAGAATCTTCTAAACCTGCAGCGTACATAAAGCTGATCAACGACTTGCCATCTATCTTTTCATCGCCCACACCGATTCTGACGTGATATTCCTGCTGATTTTTTTCTGCAGTCAGGGGAAAAATCACTTCTTCGCCTGTGTATCTGAAATAGTAATCATCGTCACCGCCGTCAACCGACTCAAAATCATAATCTTTTACTATGCCCTTTTTATATTTATCAAGCTCGGGCAAATCATCTTCATCAATAAGATACCACACGATAACATATTCATCGGTTTCTTTTTCGTCATAATAATCAATATACTCCGCTACATAATCGCCAAGGCTCGGAAAAAGGGCTTTGTTCCGGTTATCGTCACCTGCAAAAATGCAGATCAGTATAACCCCCACCAATAACGCACAGATAACGCCGATGATAATCTTTAATCCTTTTTTAGGTTTCTGATTTTTTTCACTTTTGCCAAACATTACTTAACCCTCCGATTTTATTTTAAAATTAAATTAAAATGCAAAGTATTTTTCACGCTGTTTTTTCATTCTGCCGTTGATAGCTGTGAGAAGTCTTGCGGCATCTTCATCGCCACAAGCATAATCTTTCATAAGTCTGCCCTCTTCAAAAACAAGCTCATCATGAAGTGGGAAAAATTCACGAAGCAAAAAGCAACCGTAACGGACAAATCTTGTTTCACCGACAAGACGAAGCTCTTTGCTGATTGAATCAACAGCCACAGAATAAAAATCTTTAATAGAGTTGACAATGCCTTCTCTTGTGTTTTCGGGCGCAAAGACAATTGTTGAAGCAATTAAAGCTCCGTCATTATGTACACAGCCGTGACTGTCAGTGCTGCCGACTACAGGATACCGTCTACCCTTAGCTCTGTCATCATAATACCTTGCAGCCTGAAAACCGTTCTGCTCAAAATAGCTTTCACCGCCAAGCACCTCAAAAGCGTCAAAAGGCTGGGTTTCCATCATATATTCAACAAGATTTTCGGGCACCTGAAAAACATTCTGAAGCCAATAAGGATGACAGAAAATTCCCAGACCGTCAGCTTTTTTGATATGATTAAAAATCCACACGCAGGAAGCATAGGTGAATTTTTCAATTCCGTCAGGAATATCAAGTGTATCGGCAAGTTCATTTACCTGACGTTTATATTCCTCAACGCTGATAATTTCGGGGCATTCGCCATCAAGTGAGCGAAGCTCTTTACCGGGTCCCACATCAATATGGTGATCACCCGGCATAAGTGCGTTAACGCTGTATCTTCCGCCAAAATTTACAATATGAATATCGTTGCCATCAAGATGAACCTCTTCGCCTGTTACAAGATTAAACTCAACGGGAACATCTTTATATGTATTTATAGCCTCAAGAGATGCGTAATAAACATCGTGGTCGGTCATAGCAAGAAAATCGTAGCCGTTTTTTCTGTATTCAGCAGCAACAATGGCAGGAGCCTGGCGACCGTCTGAACGACAGGTGTGCATATGTAAATCTCCTCTGAAAGGATATCTGCCCACCATATCAGGCAAAAGGGAATAAACAGGCAGTCGGACTACACGCTTATCATCTTTCATAATATCGACATAATGTTCCTGCTCGCCTCTGAAGGTGTGTTTAAAGCGAAGGCAACCGTCACTGTCGGGAGAGACTTTATATTCGACAAGATTGTTTCTTTCGGGATAGCGCAGATTATTACCCTGAGTCAGCTCTCGCAACCATATTGAGTATTCACCGTCAAAAGCAACGTGCAGACCTAAAGGTCTGACTGTGATTTCAACCTCTTTATCACAAGGAAAGACTTTTGGGAAAATATCATAATTTGTAAGTTCAAGCTTTATCATAAATTGCCTCCTGTTTTTAATTTGTTTTTATTGTATCACAATACATTTGAAAATTCTACAAATAAATACTTCTTTTTTAACAATTCACTTTAGCACTTTACAAACTTAAAATTATATGTTATACTTTCTATATGTTTTTTATTAGGAGGACAATAAAATGGATTCATCAACATTACAGATTTTTTTAGCTATGGCAGGCTATATGCTCATCGTTATTGCAATCGGCTTGTTTTACGCTAAAAGATCAAACAAAAGCTCCGAAGATTATTTTATCGGCGGCAGAACACTCGGCCCTTGGGTTGCCGCTATGAGCGCAGAAGCATCAGACATGAGTGGCTGGCTTCTTATGGGTCTGCCCGG
>JAZRME010000325.1:0-4013 GCA_045647325.1 Acutalibacteraceae bacterium
TGAAATGTAAACTTCGGTTGCTTGTTTTTTGAGAGTAAAAGTGATATATTTGAAACAGTAAAAGCTTAAGCTAAAGAGGTGAATAATATGCCGGATGATATATTTTTTGCCGTGAGTGTTGCGGTTATATGGCTTGTGGTGAGGGTGATAGCCTGTGTGCGAATTTATGACAGCGCAAAATCACGTGGAATGAAAGCAGGATGGTGGGCTTTGGCTGCTGTGATAGTGCTGATTCCTACTCTTTTATTGTTTTATATTGTTCGCAAAGAAAAGGTTGAAGCTGTTTGTCAGAATTGCGGAATGGTTTATTATGATAAAAAACGCTTTTGCGATGAATGTTCAGCCCCTATAGAGAAACGGAATAAAAACAAAATCAACAAATCAGAAAAGATACTTTTTGTTTTTTCGATAGTTCTTGCTGTTACTATTTCGGTTTCAATTGCCACTTTTCTGATAAACGCATTTTCAGAAAAATTTGTTGCAACTGTTGAACTTGAAAAAGAAGAAGTGCAAAAATTACAACCCGAGGTCTATAGCTGGATAGAAGATTGTGACAAAGATGAAAACAATGATATTTTTATTTTGGAGAGCGATTATTCCCTTGGTCTGATTGTTTATACAAAAGGCTGGATTGAGAGCGCAGATCATCTTGATTTTGAAGTGGAGACAGATGAAGAGGAAACAAAAATTAAAATATTGCTCCCCGAAAAAAAGAGTGATAATAAAGATGCATATAACATCACTTATATTGACACTGTGTATTCAGAGATTTCGGTTGATGCTGAAGATTATAATGTTTGTTCCGGTAGCAAAATTCTGGATGTAAAAACAACAAAAAATGATGCGGAATATGATCACTTCGCATCATGGTATGTAGATGCAGATGATTTGTCTGATTAAGCTGAATACAAGAAATAATTATGTAATCAACACGCTTGGTGTGATAGGTTATATTTAATTTGCAAATTCAGGAGGGGTATTATGTTCACAATGCTTGTGTCGATAATAACAACTGTTTTTATGTATTTTTGGTATGCAGTTATAGTGAGCATAATCGGGATATACATATATCGAAAATCGAAGCAATACAAAATGAATACACTTTTATGGGTGACGGTAGGAGTTGTTTTTAATTTTGTTGGCTTGTGTGCGTTTCTTTATGCAAGGCGTAGCCGGTTTCAGGACGTGTGCCCTGTGTGCTTTGCAGGAACACCCGAGGGGAGCGAGTTTTGCCCCGAATGCAACGCAAGGCTTGAAGATGTGCGACCCAAGATGAAGCCTTTACCCAAAGTCCTTATTATCATTTGCGCAGCAATTTCACTGGGTATGTAACTTATGCTTCTTGGAGTATCAACATAGGAGGAATAATATATGGGTGCGATGATTATCGGTATGATTACCGGAACAGTAGCGATGTTTCTTTTGTTTGTGGAAATGGTTGTTTGCGGAACCGTTCTTGCTATTGTTGCTCACAAGCTAAAAATGAATGCATTTTGGTGGGGGATCGCAGGCTTTTTGCTGAATGTTTACGCTGTTGTTGTTTTTGTAATAACGGTTATTGTAATTCGTACAAAAAAGTGTCCTGAATGCAAAGCAAAAGTAAAAGCCGACGAAAGCTTTTGCCCTGCTTGCGGTAAAGAAATCAAAACAATTGATGACAAAAAGATTGTAAAGAGTGTTCTTAAAATTGTGGTTACAGTAATGGTTGTGGCAAGTATTATGGGCGCATTTTGGGTCGGCATAAGTACTTACTCCGAAGCAGATGGTTTCCCCTGGCAGGATTTATTGCTTTATTCTGCGATAATGGGAGCGGTGGGATACTTTTTGTCAAGAAAAAGCAAACATAAATGGGTATTTACTCTTTTAGGGGTTGCGATTCCTTGGATGGAGTGTGCACTTTTTGAGTTGCTTGATTATGTAATAAATACTCTTTAAGTTATTGGCATATCTAATCTGTAACTTTCGGTGTGTCAAAAAGGAGAATTACTATGGCTTTTATGTCTTTTGCGTTTTTGTATGCAGTAATTGGTCTTGTCATTTTTGCTTTGGTTGCCTGGCAGGTTTCATCGGTTGTAATTGCAGTTTTTATCTTTCGTGATGCGCAAAAAAGAGAGATGAAAGCAGGTAAATGGGTATGGCTGTCGTTGTTAAATCTCATCGGTTTTATAATATATGTTGCCAAAAGAAAAGACCTGAAAAAAGCAGAATGTTCATCCTGTGGTTTTGGTGTTAAAGATAATTGGAAGCTCTGTCCAATGTGCTCAACACCTTTGCTGAACATTGAAAAAAAGACGGCACCTAAACAAAGTAAAAAGCCCTTAAAAACGGCAATTGCTTTTCACGTTATATTTCCTGTTGTTGTTTTGGTCAGTGTTGTTTTCTCTGCGCTTTTTGTCAGTGACCCTGTTGACTCTTTCAACACCGAGATTTGCACAAAAGAGGCTGTTTTCAGTGAATATTATGACCCTCAGATTGAGCAGTGGATAAACGATTGCGACAACGATAAAAATCATACGGTCTTTGTGCTTTATAAAGATGGGAAGAACGGGCGGATAAATAACGCTATAATTTACACAAAAGGGTGGATTTCATCCGAAGCAGAGCCGGAGCTCATGGGCGAATACAATTTTTTTGAGATAACAGAAATGAAACTGTTGCTGCCTGAAGATAAAAGCGCAAACAGTGATGATTACAGCCTTACAATTGTGCGTAATGTGTATGACGGCTTTGATAAAATCGAGGCTTTTTCAGGGGATGAAAAAGTGAATATTAAACTTGAAAAAACAGACATAGATTTTGATTTATGGTAACTGAAAAACAGCCGTGGGGTAACCCACGGCTGTTTTAACGCATTTTGCTCAGATCTGATCTGATTTCTGAACCCGCTTCTGACAGTTTGCTTGAGGCGCTTGTCAACCCTTCCTGAAGCTTGTTTGTTGTGGTTGTTGTGGTTGAGGTTGTGGTAACGGTTGTTGTTCCGGTGGTGGTTGATGTGGTTGTATCCGGCACATTATCCTTTGCTCCGCAGGCGGCAAAAAGCAAAGATAACGCCATAGTTGCGCCGATAGCGGCGGCGTATAATTTTTTCATTTTTATCACTCCTTTTTATCATTTTATCCATTCCTGATGATTTAATACCCAAAGCATTTGCAACATTTTTGAAAAAGTGTAAAAAATGGCTTAAATTCAATAAAAAATGACAATAATTTAAGCAAAAAATATTGCAAAAAATGGTGACAAATTAACTATTATATGTTATAATTACAAAGTATATAAATTTATTTCAAGGAGTAGGCAAAATGGAAATTATTCAGGCTTTAGGTCAGATTATTAAAAATATGACAGCTGCTGCTGATAACTTAGGCTTTTCGGTGGTTTTTCCGTCAGGGGTTGAAAAGGGCGAGGTTCCCGTAAGTGTATCCAACGGAAAATACACAGTAGCTTTCACAGGTGATAAAGGTTCATTCAAAATTGAAGTTGTTGACGGCAAGATTTATTTAAAATGCGCTTCATCTCAGTTTAAAGATGCTGTTGAAGAAGATTATTCACAGGCATCAACAAGCCTTTTTGAAAATGACGATCTCAGCGACAGAGACCTTCGCTCAATGGCAAATGAATTTAACGAAACAATCGAAAAAACATATTCAAAAAATGCCAATAAAAAGCAAAATGTAAAAATGCAGAATCCTGTTTCAAAAACAGCGGCCAAAAACGGTAGCGCATATTTTGACTCAAACACTCTTGGCAGCAGAATGGCTCACATGTATCCTGAGTTAAAAGATGTGTATAAAGCAAATGTTGAAAGATACGGCGAGTTTTTACCCGAAGACTTTTTTGTTAATCACGGCAACAAATTCGTTGAAGCAACAATCAGAGAAAATGACCCTACAAAAATGCGCAAACTTTTCAACTGCCTTAATGAAATTTATAACGACGGCACAAATGAAGTTCAGAGCGTTATTGTTGTTACAATTCTTGGCAGTATGGCTCAGGAAGAGCAGCTTCTTGCCAAC
>JAZRME010000326.1:0-7810 GCA_045647325.1 Acutalibacteraceae bacterium
TCAGGCTTCAAAGCTCACTCCCGCTGATGTTAAAAACGCTACTTGCGTAGAAAAGAACGGCGTATATACAATTACAATCCAGCTTAAAGACGGTTCAAGCTCAGTTCAGGGCGGCGCAGTTAAAGCAGCAGGCGGCACAGCTCTTGATAAGTGCGGTATTTCTCAGGGCGAAGGCGATAAGAGCTATTGGGATCATAAGAATGCTCAGAACGTTTATGACGCTATCGACGATGTAGCAGCATCAGCTAACATTTCAGAAAGCTACTCAAACGCAGTTGTTACAGCAACAATCAACGCAACCACAGGCAATATCACAGGCATGACAGTTAAGTATGATTTCAAATATGACATCTCTAACGTTATGGGCTCAAAGGGTACTGCAACAGGCGCTTCAACAGTTGTTTTCAAAGATTTCAAGTGGTAATTACATATTGAATTTTTAAGGGGATAGCAATTGCTATCCCCTGTTTTTTATGATAAAATATATATAAATAAATCTATGGAGGTTAATATGTTAAAAATCGGATGTCATTTATCTGTATCAAAAGGTTTTTTACAAATGGGTAAGGATGCCGTAAAAATCGGCGCAAACACCATGCAGTTTTTTACCAGAAACCCAAGAGGAAGCAAAGCAAAAGATATTGACCCCATTGATATTGCTGCGTTTCTTGATTTTTGTAAAGAAAACGGAATTTCACATTTTCTTGCTCATGCACCATACACCCTCAACCCCTGCTCTTCCAACCCTGAAACAAGAATATTTGCCAAAGAAACTATGGAAGATGACTTGAAGCGACTTGAACTTCTGGGTGGATGTATGTATAACTTTCATCCCGGCAGCCATACAGGTCAGGGAATTGAAACGGGAATTGCTCAGATTTCTGATATGCTGAATTCCATTTTAACCAAAGATCAAAAAACAATTGTCTTGCTTGAAACGATGTCAGGCAAGGGCTCGGAGGTTGGCAAAGATTTTGAAGAAATCAGAGCTATTATCGACAATGTTGAGCTGAAAGAAAAAATCGGAGTATGCCTTGATACATGTCATATTCATGACGCCGGTTATGATATTGTAAACAGTCTTGACACTGTTATCAAAGAGTTTGATAACATAGTCGGTCTTAATTATTTAAAAGCAATTCATCTTAATGACAGTATGAACCCCATTGACGCTCACAAAGACCGCCATCAGAAAATAGGTCAGGGCTATATCGGTCTTGATGCATTTGCAAAAATCATCAACCACCCTGCCCTTCGGGAGCTGCCGTTTTATCTTGAAACACCAAATGAATTGCCGGGTTATAAAGAAGAAATAGAAACTCTTAAAAAACTATTTACTTTTTAACGCAATTCAAGTAATATAATATGTGATTTTGTTTGATTGGAGAATCATTATGGAAATGTTTAAACTTATCCCCACCGTTGCCGACTACATCTGGGGCGGCACAAGACTTATTGATGAATACGGCATCAAAACCGACAAAAACCCTGCAGCAGAGGCATGGGTGCTCTCTTGCCACAAAGCAGGTCCCTCAACTGTTGAGTCAGGCGACCTTGCAGGTAAAACTTTGCAGGAAATTTATGAAAACAATAAAGAAATCTGCGGAACAAACGGAAACAAATTTGAGTTTTTCCCCATTCTTATAAAGCTTATCGATGCTAAAAATAACCTTTCAATTCAGGTTCACCCCGATGATGAATACGCTATGCGTGTTGAAGGTGAATACGGCAAAACAGAGGCTTGGTATATTCTCGACTGTGACGATGACGCTGAGCTTATTCTCGGCTTTAACCGTGATGTCAGCGTTGAGGAATTTAAAGAAGCTGCTCAGAGCGAAAAAATGCTTGATATTGTTAACAAAGTCAAGGTAAAAAAAGGTGACCTTTTCTTTATTGAGGCAGGAACCATGCACGCTATCTGCAAAGGTATTATGCTCGCAGAGGTTCAGCAGAATTCCAACACAACATACAGAATTTATGACTACGGCCGTCTCGGCGCTGACGGTCAGCCCCGTCCCCTTCACGTTGACAAGGCTGCAGACGTCACAAACCTTTGCCCCCCTGTTATTCCCGACGCTTCTCAGAGAAAAACCGAAACTCAGGACGGTGGCGTAAGATCAGAGCTTACAGCCTGTGACCTTTTCAAAATGTATAACATTAAGGTCAACGGTAACTACGAAAGTGTTGCTGATGAAACATCTTTTGTTTCACTTCTTTGCCTTGACGGTGAAGCAAGTGTCTGCTGCGGCAACACCACCCTCACAACCGTTAAAGGTGAAAGCCTTTTCATCCCTGCTGACAGCGGTAAATTCACTATCAACGGTAACGCTGATTTTCTTGAAACAAGAATTTAAGAGTCAGATAAATGCTCACACCAAGAGCAGAAAAATTATACCGACTCTTAAAGAGCAACAAAAAACTAAAGCAATACAACAAAAACAAAAAAGCTGCGCTGACAATTTTCAGTGCAGCTTTTACTTTTTCACCGTCAAAATGCACTTCAAAAAAACTTTTTAAAATGCTATAACCGTCTGTAGATTCAATAGGCAAGAGATTAAAAACAAGCAACACAACATTAGCTAAAACAATCGGCTGATTTTTGATAGCAACACCCACTATGACCATAATTAAATTTATAATCGGCCCACCCGAAGCCACAAATATTTCTTGTGAAGGCGAGGTTTTCACTAATTGGTCAGTGTCTATTCTCATTCCGTACACTCCGAAAGAAATCCCCCTCACCTTGCAACCAACCAACACCATCGCCGCCAGATGCCCTGCTTCATGCAAAAGACAACATACAAGGCTCAGCATAGCATATCCGTCAGGTGATAAAGCAGCGACAAATGTTATCATCGCAGCGAAATACACACTGACGGTGATTTTTTTGTTTTTTATAAAAACTGTCATACTCTGCCGTCTTTTTCTTCAAGATAGATCAGAGGGTCAACATATTCACCGTTTTCTTTCACGGCAAAATGAAGGTGTGGGCCTGTGCTGACACCCGTATCGCCTGAAAAAGCAATTGTTTCCCCTGCCCGTATAACAGTACCCTCATTAACAAGAATCTGTGAACAATGGCAATAAAATGTTTCACTTCCGTTTTTATGAACAAGACGGACATAATTCCCTTTTGTGTTATCATACCCTGTTTCGCTGACAACACCGTCCCATGCCGCTGCAACACAAGTTCCTTCATCAACGGCTATATCAATGGCGTTATGAACATCCTCATCACGGCTGACAGGATGAACACGGGCGCCAAAATAAGAAGTGATCCGACCATGAACAGGCGAAGTGATTTCATCGGTTTCACCAAAGAATGACATAACAGCTGCCACTCCGTCATTCTCAACAGCTTGTGGTTCAGCCTCTTCATCACCGACAGTTTCGCTCACCTGCTCTTCCTCCTGATATTCATTGTCAGGGGTTGCAGTAACAACCTCATTCACACCGTCAATATCAACAGGCTTCATCACATATTTGGCCACCTGCTTTGCACTTTCCCATACCTGTGAAAAGCTGATATCCGTAAGCATTATCTGATTATATTTTGTTTTTATTGTCTGCGCTCCGTCAGGACTTAACCGACAAATTGCAAACACCAACAAAACCATAAACCCACACACCAAAAACTGAATTAAAGTTATTTTTATAAAGCTGTCGCCTTGAGAATTTTTTTGATTTGTTTTTTTATTTTCCATAATATCACCTCTCAGCATCTATCTTTATGCTGAAAGAGTCAAAAAAATAACCGTCAGCTTCAGCCAACGGTTATTATTAAAAAACAATCTGATATCAGATTCTTGCAACGCCTGTATCTCTTGCTGCCTGAGCAACTGCAGCCGCAACGGTTGCACCGACTCTTTCGTCAAATGCCTTGGGAATAATATATTCAGCGCAAAGCTCTTCGTCAGAAACAAGAGATGCAATAGCTTTAGCTGCTGCAACCTTCATCTCTTCATTAATATCACTTGCTCTGACATCAAGAGCACCACGGAAAATACCGGGGAAAGCAAGAACATTGTTAATCTGATTAGGATAGTCTGAACGGCCTGTTCCCACAACAGCGGCACCTGCAGCTTTTGCTTCATCAGGCATAATTTCAGGCACAGGGTTAGCCATTGCCATAACAATAGCGCCATTTGCCATTGAACGTATCATATCCTGACTCACAACACCGGGAGCAGAAACGCCTACAAGCACATCTGCGCCAACAAGGGCATCAGCAAGAGTACCGTCAATGTTATCTTTATTTGAAATTTCAGCCATTTCCTCCTGAGCAGAAGTCATACCTTCTTTGCCTTTACAAACAATACCGAAACGGTCACACATAATTACATTTTTAACGCCAACCTGAATAAACAGCTTTGCGATAGCAATACCTGCTGAACCTGCACCGTTAATAACAACAGTTGCATCTTCAATCTTTTTGCCGACGCATTTAAGTCCGTTTATCAATGCTGCTGAGCAGACAATTGCCGTACCGTGCTGATCATCATGAAAAACAGGAATATCAACCTTTTCTTTAAGTTTGCGTTCAATCTCAAAGCAACGAGGGGCTGCTATATCCTCAAGATTGATACCACCGAAAGAACCGGCAATCATAGCGATTGTATTTACGATTTCATCAACATCTTTTGAACGGATGCAAAGAGGGAACGCATCAACACCGCCAAACTCTTTAAAGAGAACACATTTGCCCTCCATAACGGGCATACCTGCTTCAGGGCCGATGTCACCGAGGCCGAGAACAGCTGTGCCGTCAGTGATAACAGCAACAAGATTGTGACGACGGGTAAGCTCATAGCTCTTGTTGATATTATCTCTGATTTCAAGACAAGGTTGAGCAACACCGGGTGTATAAGCAAGAGAGAGAGATTCTTTATCATTCACCTTTGCTCTTGCAGTAACTTCTATTTTACCCTGCCATTCATAATGACATTTTAAAGCTTCTTTTGCATAATCCATTTTTGTTGCCTCCAAATCAATCCCAGGGGAATTTATAATCAAGACCTAATGAGTCACGAACCTGACAAAATTCTTTTTGAACAGACTCGTTGATAGGCACACCGCTGTCTTTACGGTTAAGCCATACTTCCCACTCTTTTTCACCGGCTGTGTAAATACGCTCTTCGCCGGGCATCTTTTTAGAAGCACGGACAGAACGAATGATGTCACCTGCTTTTTTACGGGCAACCTCTTCACCTGAAAAATGAGCTGTATCAATAGCTATAAAGTAGTGACCGAGATGATAAGGACGGATATTTCCGTTTTCGTCTTTACCGTCAAGATCTTTACCGTAAGCGCCATCCTGAAGAATTGATGAGAAAAACTCTACTGCCATAGCGAAGCCATAACCTTTATATCCGCCGAGAGCTTCACCGATACCACCGAGGGTTGTAAGAGCAGCTGTTCCGTTACGGATTTTTTTGAGAGCTACACCTGCATCGCCTTCAACAGGGTTGCCGTCGATGTCAATAATTGTGCCCGGGTGAACATCTTCACCTATTCTTTCATAATATTCAACTTTGCCGTTCTGAGTGATTGATGTTGCGCAGTCAAAGTTAAAATCAAAATCTTCATCTGTAGGAACACCGATTGTGAACGGGTTTGTGCCAAACATACCCTCAACACCAAGAGTGGGGGCAACTGACGGACGTGCGTTTGTGCCTGTCATACCGATACAACCGGCTTTTGTTGCCATAGTTGTGTAGTAACCTGCAATACCGTAATGACATGAATTGCGCACAACAACCATACCCATACCGTATTTCTGAGCCTTATCAATAGCCATTGACATAGCTTTATGACCTATAA
Organism: Acutalibacteraceae bacterium; assembly: GCA_045647325.1. Classification (GTDB taxonomy): domain Bacteria; phylum Bacillota; class Clostridia; order Oscillospirales; family Acutalibacteraceae; genus CAG-488. The sequence goes on from JAZRME010000326.1 coordinate 5,821, forward strand.
CCTGACCCATACCGTCATGGCCGTCAACAACAGCAGTTGTAGGTGTTTCTTTTACAATTTCAAAATTTGTTACAGGGTTCTGAATTCCTGCATTGATTCTGTCAATATAAACGGGCTTAAAACGGTTGGCGCCGTGAGATTCAATACCTCTGCGGTCAGATTCCAAAATAACATCAACAACGATTTCAGCGTCATCAGCAGGAACACCGACAGCCATAAAAGAATCTTTCATAAAATCGTGAATCGTTTTCCAATCAAGTGTAATTTTAGGCATAATAAAGACCTCCATCTTTAATAATTAGTTTTATTATTCGCAATCTATCCAACTTTTAGCCCTTTCAACAGCTTTCAGCCAATCGGCATAGATTTTATCTCTTGTTTCAACATCCATCTGTGGGGTAAACACTCTGTCAACCTCACGATTAGATTCAATTTCATCAATATCTTTCCATACTCCGACAGCAAGTCCTGCAAGATAAGCTGCGCCGAGAGCAGTTGTTTCAACAGTTTTGGGTCTGTTAACAGGGGTGCCGATAAAGTTACTCTGAATCTGCATCATAATATTGCTGACACTTGCGCCACCGTCAACACGAAGCTCAGAAAGCTCAATTCCGCTGTCTTTATTCATCGCAATAAGCAAGTCTTTCATCTGCAATGTGATTGACTCAAGAACAGCTCTTGCAATATGAGCTCTGTTGACACCGCGGGTCAGACCCACAATGCAACCTCGTGCATACATATCCCAATAAGGGGCGCCTAAACCTGTAAAGGCAGGTACAATATATGCACCGTTGGCATCGGGCACACTTTCAGCGAGAATGTCACATTCCCTTGCCTCGGTAATCATCTGCAACTCGTCACGCAACCACTTGATTACGGAACCGGCATTAAAAGCACTGCCTTCAATTGAATAAGTTGTTTTTCCGTTAAGGCTCCATGCAACACCTGTTACAAGATTGTTTTTTGAATGAACTCTTTCTTCACCTGTATTCATCAGAAGGAAACAGCCTGTGCCGTAAGTGTTTTTTGCCTGACCTTGTTTAAAACAAGCCTGACCAAAAAGAGCAGCGGGCTGGTCACCGATTGCGCCACAGATAGGAACACCTTTAAGAAGGTTGATACCGGCAACCTTATCTGAAGCAACAGCACCGTAAACCTCGCTTGAAGAAACAGGTGTAGGAAGCATACACATCGGAACGCCTAAAACATCACAAAGATATTCGTCCCAACAAAGTTTATCAACGTCAAAAAGCATTGTTCTTGAAGCGTTGGAATAATCAGTTACATGAACCTTGCCACCGGTGAGGTTCCAGATAAGCCAGGTTTCAACTGTTCCGAAAAGAAGCTGACCTGCTTCAGCTTTTTTTCTTGCACCGGGAACATTATCAAGAATCCATTTGATTTTTGTTCCTGAAAAATAAGCGTCAATCAACAGACCTGTATGCTCACGGACATAATCTTCAAGCCCCTGAGCCTTTAACTCCTCGCAGAGGTCGGCAGTTCGTCTGCACTGCCACACAATCGCATTATAAACGGGAAGACCTGTTGTTTTATCCCATATAATTGTTGTTTCACGCTGATTGGTGATACCAATCGCTTTGATTTCGGTGGGGTCAAAGCCTCCGCTCGCCAACGCCATTGACATTGACTGAAGCTGACTGCCGAGAATTTCCATCGGATTATGCTCAACCCAGCCTGCCTGGGGATAAATCTGCGTAAATTCATTTTGCGCCTTGGCAACAATCTCACCCTTACGATTAAAAATGATCGCACGGGAGCTGGTTGTTCCCTGGTCTAAAGCCATAACATACATAAGGACAATCCCTCCTTTTTATTACATAATAATGTTATTCCTTTTAGCTTAAAAAGTCAATTGATAATATGTAGATTTTGTGCACATTTAATTGGAAAATGTGCAACAAAAAAAGACCGCTTTGCGATCTTTTTTACTTATTTATCTCTCCTGCCAACAAGGCACAGCTTTGGCGAT
>JAZRME010000327.1:0-5603 GCA_045647325.1 Acutalibacteraceae bacterium
GTGAAACCCGGTTATTGCGGAGTGTTTAATTGCAACGGTCTTAATATCAGACCGTATTGGCAGCTTATAAACAAGGAACATACCGATAATTTTGAACAGACTGCTGAAAAGGTAAGATTTCTTGTGACCGATTCCATAAAAAGACAGCTTGTGTCAGATGTGCCTGTCTGCACATTCTTATCAGGAGGGCTTGATTCAAGCCTCATAACTTCTGTTGCAAATTCGGTTTTTAAAAGCAGGGGAGAGGTTCTCAAAACATTTTCGGTTGATTATATTGATAATGAAAAGTATTTTAAAAAGAGTAAGTTTCAGCCTGAGAGCGATCCTTACTATATAAATGTTATGAGTGACTATCTCAATTGTGATCATCATTGGGTATATATTGATACTCCCGAGCTTGTGGATGCTCTTTATACCGCAGTAGATGCCCGTGATTTGCCGGGAATGGCTGATGTTGACGCGTCAATGCTTCTGCTGTGCAAAGAAATTAAAAAATATGGCTCCGTTGCTCTTTCAGGTGAATGTGCTGATGAAATCTTCGGCGGATACCCATGGTATCGCGATAAAGAAATCCGTGAAACAGACGGTTTCCCTTGGGCGCAGTCAACTGCTTACAGATTTTCTTTCCTTAAAGATGAGTTTGCCGGTGAAATCAGCCCGGAGGAATATGTATATTCCCGTTATAAAAAAACAGTAGATTATACCGATAAATCTTTTATCAAAGATAAAACTGATATGCGTATGGCTGAAATGCATCATCTGAATATTGATTGGTTTATGCAGACTCTTCTTGAACGCAAAGACAGAATGAGTATGTATTCATCTCTTGAAGTCAGAGTGCCTTTTTGTGATTACAGAATAGTTGAGTATCTTTATAGTGTACCATGGAATTATAAAGATTATAAAAATAGCGAAAAAGGTCTTCTTCGTTATGCTATGCAGGATATTTTACCTGATAAAGTTTTGTGGAGAAAGAAAAGTCCGTATCCTAAAACGCATAACCCCGATTATCTTAAAGCAGTTTCAGATAAACTGACTGAAATTATCAATGAATCATCTTCTCCGATTCTTAATTTTATAAAAAAAGATAAACTGGAAGAATTGCTTAAAACTGACAACCATCAGCCATGGTACGGACAGCTTATGACAACACCGCAGACTATTGCATATTTTATTCAGTTTAACTATTGGCTTGAAAAATATAATGTTACCTTTAAATGAAATACCCCCGAGCTGAAAACTCGGAGGTATATTTATATCAGTTCGCCTACACAAAAATCACCGTCAACTGCGATGATTTTGACTTTTTTGATTTCGTTGCAGTGGATGTCTCCTTTTACTTTAACGGGGGTGTAGTTCTCTGTGTATCCCTCAACAAATCCGTCAGAAGTTCCGGTTTCAAACAAAACATTAACTTCATTGTTGATTTGTGACAAAAGATAATCATTTCTGATTTTATTTGTTCTTCTGATCATTTCACGGCTGCGACTTTCTTTAACACTTTTTTCAAGCTGCTTCATTTTAGCAGCTCTGGTGCCTTCACGGGGAGAATAGGGGAACACATGCACTTTTTCAAACCCGACTTTTTCTGCAAAGAGAACAGATTCTTCAAAATCCTCCTCACTTTCATCGGGGAATCCTACCATGATATCTGTAGTGAGTGTTGTATCGCTGAAGGCTTTGCGAAGTTTCTCACAAAGCTCAAAATATTCTTCGGTGGTGTAGTGCCTGTTCATAGTTTTAAGTGTTTTGTTACAACCGCTCTGAAGTGAAATATGGAACTGAGGGCAAAAAGATTTAACCTTTGCAAGTCTTTCAATAACTTCATCTGTAATATGATCAGGTTCAAGTGAGCCGAGACGGATTCGCTTAAAACCAATCTTGTCTGCAAGTTCAACAACATCACACATACTGTCACCGGTATCTTTACCGTAAGAGGACAGATTGATGCCGACCAATACAACCTCGCAGAATCCGTGGTTTAAAAGAGAGTCGAATTCTTCTTTTAAATCACAAAGTTTTTTAGAACGGACTCTGCCTCTTGAATAGGGAATAATGCAGTAAGAACAGAATCTGTCACAACCGTCTTCGATTTTTACAATAGCTCTTGTTCTGCCTTCAAAATTTTTAATTTTGCAGGGAACAAAACTATCACCTGTTTTATGGATATCAATATCAATAACCCTTTCAGCTTTTGAAAGGTAATCCTTAATAAGGTCAAAAAGCAACTGATTGTTTTTATTACCCAACACGATGTCAGCTTCGGTAAGCTTTTTTGCATCTTCAGGAAAAGCCTGAGGCATACAGCCTGTCAATACTACAATGCTGTCGGGGTGACTACGTTTGAATCTGCGTACAGTCTGCCTTGTTTTACGGTCGCTTTCACCTGTGACGGTGCAGGAATTAACAACATATACATCTGCTTCTTCATTATGGCTGACAACGGTAAAACCGTTATTTTCAGCTTTTTCACTTAACCAATTCGTTTCATATTGATTAACCTTACAACCAAGTGTATAAAAAGCTATTTTCATTCTGCACCTCCTTATAAAGATTAAAACATTTTACTGACCGTAATATGCATTTTTTCCGTGTTTGCGATAATAGTGTTTGTCAAGAAGCTGTTGCTGAATATCGTCGCTTTTGCCGATTGCAATATTATGCCAGGCCATAAATGACACTTCTTCCAACACGACTGAATTGTGTACCGCTTCAACGCAATTGTTTCCCCATGTAAAAGGTCCGTGATTAGCTACAAGCACTGCCGGAATGGCGCTGTAATCTATGTCATTAAAGGTTTCTACAATTACATTTCCTGTTTCTGCTTCATATTCGCCGAATATCTCTTTTTCGGTCATTCTTCTTGTGCAAGGAATGTCACCATAAAAATAATCAGCATGGGTTGTGCCCAGAGCTTTAACAGGAATATTACTTTGCGCAAAAACAGTTGCCCATCTCGAGTGAGTGTGAACAACGCTGCCGATGTCGGGGAAGTTGCGATAAAGCACAAGGTGGGTAGGTGTGTCGCTTGAGGGTTTATATCTGCCTTCAACAACTTTACCTGTCTGCAGGTCAACAACTACCATATCGTCAGCGGTCATTGTGTCATATTCAACACCGCTGGGCTTGATAACTACAAGCCCGGATTCACGGTCGATTGCGCTGACATTACCCCAGGTGAATGTAACGAGGTTATATTTCGGAAGCAAAAGATTTGCTTTGCAAACTTCTTCTTTTAATTTTTCTAACATAATTTATCCCTTCAGTTTCCACACAAGGTCAGACACAACAAGCTCTTTTTCAAGGCTTTCCGGTGTTGTGTTCTTATCAATATGGATAAACTCAATATCAAAAATTCTTGCAAAATCTCTCATCATTTCAGCGTCAATGTCATAGCTGAGTACAGTGTGATGTGCACCGCCTGCAATAATCCAGCATTCAGCACCGGTCTGAAGATTGGGTTCAGGTTTCCACATAACTCTGGCAACAGGAAGGTTGGGCATAGTCTGTGTCGGCTTAACGCATTCAATATCCTGAACAATAAGACGCATTCTGCCACCCATGTCAACTAAAGAAGCAACAATAGCTTTACCTGCCAGACCTTCAAAGGTGAGACGTGCAGGAGGCTCTCTGTCGCCTATACCGAGTGGATGAACTTCAATCTGAGGTTTGTCAGCGGCAACGCTGGGACACACTTCAAGCATATGAGCGCCAAGGCTGATGCCGTTTGCAAGGTCGTAAGTGTAGTCTTCCATGAATACACTTTTCTCACCCATAAATTTCATTACTGCGTTAAGTGCTGCTGTTTTCCAGTCACCTTCACCGCCGTAGCCGATGCCGTGGCCCATAAGATTCTGCGTTGCAAGTCCGGGGAGCTGCTTCATTCCGTAAAGATCCTGGAATGTATTGCAGAATGCAGCGCAACCTTCTTTGTCGAGCATCTTTTTAATAGCAATTTCTTCTTTTGCTTGATAACGTACAGCTTCAATATCATTTGTTGCCATAGTGTAAAGAGCTTCATATTCAGCCATTTTAGCGTCAACTTCAGCTTGAGTAACAGCTTCAATCTCTTCTGCGAGAGCGCCCACAGGCCATGTGTTGACCTCCCAACCGAATTTGCGCTGAGCTTCGACCTTGTCACCTTCGGTAACTGCAACTTCACGCATATTATCGCCGAAGCGCATAACTTTAAGCTCTTTGCTGAAAGCAACACCAACAGCAACATTCATCCATTTGCCGATTCTTTTCTGAATATTTTCGTCAGACCAATGACCCATAATAACCTTGCGGGGTTTTCTGAGTCTTGCGCCGATAAAACCGTGCTCTCTGTCACCGTGAGCGCCCTGATGAAGATTCATATAGTCCATATCAATTTCTTCATTAGGAATACTTTCAAAAAACTGTGTATGAAAGTGAAGCCATGGTTTCTGCAGATTGTCAAGAGCATTTACCCACATTTTAGAGGGGGAGAATGTATGGCAGAATGTGATGATACCTGCGCAGGTGTCATCATAATTAGCTTCTTTTATAATATCTTCGGCACCCTTTGATGTTTTAACAGTGCCTTTATAAATAACTTCGCAGGGGAGATTTCCTGATTTGTTAAGGGCGTCTGTGATAACAACGCTGTTTTCATCAACCTGTTTTAATGTTTCTTCACCGTAAAGAAACTGACTGCCGACAACAAACCAGAATTTATAATCACTTTTTTTCATCATAGTAAAAGCTCCTTTAATTATTTTAAGCTTTCAATTGCAGCTTTCTGAATTGCAACGCCTGCTGCATATTTTTTAATATATTTATCAAATACAGCCTTTTCTTTTGCATCGGGTTCTTTAATTGAAACTTCTGCTGAGCTGAAAACTCTGTTATCAAGATACTGGCTGAGTGTTTCTCCGTCTGCTTTGTTTTTGAGATACTGAGCAAGTGTTGCAATACCCCATGCACCGCCTTCAGCTGCAGTTGTCATAACAGAAACAGGAACATTAAGTGCTGATGACATAAGAATCTGAGCAACATCCTTTGTTTTGAAAAGGCCGCCGTGGCCAAGGAGCATCTCGACCTTAACATTTTCTTTTTCGGTGAGGATGTCCATACCGATTTTGAGAGTTGCAAATGAAGAGTAAATAAGGCTCTTTGCAAGGTTAGCAAAACTGAAATCAGCGTCAGGCATACGCACCATCATAGGTCTGCCCTCGGGGATATTGTCAAGAATTGTTTCACCTGAGAAAAGGTTGTAAGTCACAACACCGCCGCAGTTTTCGTCAGCGTTGAGAGCCATATTATAAAGCTTGTCATAAAGCTCATATTTTTTGTATTCACAGCCGAAAGAATCAAGCACCTGACCAAAGAGCTTAACCCAGGCGTCAATGTCAGATGTGCAGTTGTTACAGTGAACCATAGCAACAGGTTTGCCGTCAGGTGTTGTAACAAGGTCGATTTCTTCATATACATTCTGAAGCTCTTTTTCAAGAACAATCATTGAAAAAATTGAAGTACCTGCTGAAACGTTACCTGTTTTTTCTTTGATTGAGTTTGTGGCAACCATACCTGTACCTGCATCGCCTTCGGGAGCGCAGCACATAATACCTGCCTCAAGGTCA
>JAZRME010000328.1:0-3593 GCA_045647325.1 Acutalibacteraceae bacterium
CCTATGAATATGCTTTTCGGACCACCGTCAAACCGTGATGACGCTGTCAGAATGATGTCGCTTTTCTTCTCAAAAGAAGGCAAACATATCATCTGCGGCGGAACAACTTCTTCAATTGCTGCAAAGTTTTTGGGCAAAACACTCAGACCTACACTTAATTTTGAGCAAAGTGATGTTCCTCCTATTGCAGAGTTAGAGGGAGTTGACCTTGTAACAGAAGGTGTTATTACAGTTAATAAGGTTGTTGAATATGCTGAGGATTACCTTGGCGAAAACAAACATTATGAGCATTGGAGCTTCAAAAAAGACGGAGCCTCGCTTATTTGCCGTCTGCTGTTTGGAGAAGCAACTGATATCAATTTTTATGTGGGCAGAGCTATTAACCCTGCTCATCAGAATCCTGATCTGCCCATCAATTTCAACATCAAAATGAATCTTGTTGAAGAGCTTTCAAAGAGCCTTCGTAAAATGGGCAAACGAATTAAAGTAAGCTATTTCTAAGGAGTGTATTTTATGAGAAAGTTTGACACCAAAGTACAATATCTTAAATATAAAGTTTTGCGTCAGGTGGCTCATGAGGCCTGGAATGATACTCTCCTTCAGAATCTCATTGACATTCCTCAGAAAATTGTACCCGGCAAAACCTCAACAATGCGTTGCTGCGTTTATAAAGAACGTGCAATTCTCGGTGAGCGTGTAAAACTTGCGATGGGCGGAGATAAAGAGAACCCCAATGTGATTGAGGTTATTGATATCGCCTGTGACGAATGTCCGGCAGCAGGTTATGAAGTAACAGATTCATGCCGTGGCTGTCTTGCTCACAGATGTGAAGATGTATGTAAGCGTGGAGCTATTTCATTTGACCATAACCATGTTGCTCATATTGATAAGTCAAAGTGTGTTGAATGCGGTCAGTGTGCAAAGGTTTGTCCTTTCGCTGCTATTGTAAATCACAAGCGTCCTTGTCAGATCGCCTGTAAGGTTAAGGCGATTTCAATCAACGATGATAATGCAGCAAAGATTAACAATGACAAGTGTATTCAGTGCGGTGCTTGTGTTTATCAGTGTCCTTTCGGCGCAATAAGTGATAAATCATATATCCTTAATGTTATTGATATTCTCAAAAAGAGTCAGAATAACGAAAAATATAAGGTGTATGCTGTAGTTGCTCCGTCAATTTCAAGTCAGTTCACTTATGCAAAGCTTGGTCAGGTTATAACAGGGCTCAAAGAGTTAGGCTTCTTCACTGTTATTGAGGCTGCTCTCGGCGCTGATATGGTTGCTATGAGTGAGGCAAAAGAGCTCTCAGAAAAGGAATTTTTAACAAGCTCATGCTGTCCTGCTTTTGTTCAGTATATCAAGTCTGCTTTCCCGGCGCTTCTTCCTTATGTTTCGCATAATTTGTCACCTATGGCGGCTCTTGCAAAATATATCAAAGAAACAACAGAAAATGCAAAGGTTATTTTTATAGGACCTTGCACAGCCAAAAAAGCAGAAGCACAGCTTAACACAGTTAAGCCTTATGTTGATGCAGTGCTTACATTTGAAGAGCTTCAGGCGCTCTTTGACAGTAAAGATGTTGATATCACAACTCTTTCTGAAGACGTGCTTGACAATGCTTCATATTTCGGCAGAATTTTTGCCCGTTCAGGCGGTCTTTCAGATGCAGTTGTTCAGGCTCTTACAGAGCAGAAAATTGATTTTACCGTAAAATCTGCTGTTTGCGATGGTATTGACGCTTGTAAAACAGCGCTTCTCAAAAAGAGCAAAAATGTTCTTGATGCCAACTTCATTGAAGGTATGGCTTGTGTCGGTGGTTGTATCGGCGGCGCAGGATGTCTTACCCATGGTGAAAAGAGTAAAACTCAGGTTGATATTTACGGCAAAGAAGCATTTGAAAAAACAATCAGCGATGCTGTTTCAATTCTGAAATAACAAAAAATACCTGCCCCTTACATGTCTTTTGTCTTCGTTATGTAAGGGCAGGTTTATTTTTTTATTACTGATTGAATTTTACAAAAACAGTGTGATATAATCAACTTGAAATTTAAAATTGGTTTTAATCGGAGGGTCAGCAAATTATGAGCCGATTTCTTGAGGACTTTGAAAGATTTATAAAAAATAATGACGGCAGGGTTTTTGCCTTTTCTGAGATTATAGGTGACGGGTTGCCCGAAACGGTCAGATTAACCGAAAACAACGCAAGTCAGAATATATACTCTATTTCCAAAATGTACACTGTAACTGCAATCGGTATTCTTTGGGACAGGGGTCTTATATCAACAGAAAATACCGTTACAGAAATTCTGAAAGACGAGTGCCCTGAAGGTTATGACCCTAATTGGGATAAAACGACTGTCGATATGCTTATGCGTCATCGGGTTGGTTACCCCGGTGGTTTTGATACGGATGTTTTTGATGCTTCAGAATATGACCCTGATTATCTTAAAGAAATTATGCTTAAAAAATGGATTTGCCCTCCCGATACAGAAAGACATTATGAAGATGCCGTTTATTACATTCTTTCAAGAATTGTAAATAAAATTTCAGGAAAACCGCTTTTTCCTTTCTGTTGGGAAAATATCTTTTTGCCTCTCGCTTTTAAAGAAGCTGCATGGAGCTGTTGCCCTCAGGGCCACGCAATCGGCGCAACGGGGCTTTATATCCGTGTTGATGATATGACAAAGCTTGGCGCAGTTTATCTGAATGGGGGAGAGTATCGCGGCAAGAGAATTGTTTCCGAAGAATGGGTCAGAAAAGTGCTTGAAAGAGAATATGAATTTGCCCCCAACGGAATAAAAGATTCATATAACAAAGGCGGTATGAACGGTCAGAATCTGCTTGTTATCCCTTGTGAAAACAGAGTTGTGGGTTGGCAGGGTTATGACACACGCAGTGATGCACCGGACCTCACAAAATTTGCAGCCGAGTATTGATATGGCTGAATAACGGATGATTAAATGAATAATTTAAAAGGTGGCCTGAATCTGAATTCAAGCCACCTTTTATTATTGATTGCAATTATGTTTAAAGTATAACTTCTCTACCTTTTTCTGCTGATTCATATATTGCGCAAAGAATTTTTATCATATCAACACCCTGAGAGGGCTTGAAAACAGGTTCAGCGCCTTCGGTGAGAACATCGATAAAGTTTTTGATGTTTTTCTTATGTCCGTTTGAGTCCATTTTGCCTCTCGGAGTGATGTCAAGAAGCTGACCGTCTTCTTCTGTGAAAAATTCAACTTCGTTTTCTTTCCACTTAAGACCTGCTTTTGTTCCTCTGAGCTCTACAAAACGGTTTTCATTTTTGATATTTGATGCCCAGCTGAATTCTATCTGAAGAACGGCACCGTTATCAAATCTGATCATACCCATAGCAAGGTCTTCAACATCGAAAGTGCCCTGGCTTTTAGCGTCACCGAATTTTGAGTTTTCAGAGTCGCTTGTGTCATTGTCTGCGAATTTGGTGTAAGTGTTAGCGCTGACAGCAACAGGGGTGGGGTTACCCATAAGCCACACGGCAAGGTCTATCATATGAACACCGAGGTCAATAAGAGGTCCGCCGCCTGACTGAGCTTTTGTTGTGAACCAGC
>JAZRME010000329.1:0-3699 GCA_045647325.1 Acutalibacteraceae bacterium
AGAAGAAAGCCTTAAAGTTTCTCGTTTTATATTAAGAGCAAACGGCACTATGAACCCTAAAATCGTAGGCAAGAGTGCAAAGGTTATTGCTGAAATGGCAGGTATTTCCATACCTGAAGGAACAAGAGTTCTTATTTCTGAACAGACAGAAGTCAGCAAAACCAACCCCTATTCAAGAGAAAAGCTTTGTCCGATCCTTGCTTTCTATACAGAAAACAATTGGGAAGAAGCTTGTCACAGATGTATGGAAATTCTCTATAATGAGGGTGTAGGACATACAATGACAATCCATTCTCAGGACAAAAACGTTATTCGTGAGTTTGCTTTGCAAAAGCCTGTATCAAGGCTTCTTGTCAACACACCCGGTGCGTTGGGAGGCGTAGGAGCAACCACAAATCTTGCTCCGGCGCTTACTCTTGGCTGCGGTGCTGTAGGCGGCAGTGCAACATCTGACAATATAACACCTCTTAATCTTATAAACATCAGGCGCGTTGCTTTCGGTGCAAAGGAGCTTGAAGATTTAAGAGGCAACAATCCTGCACCGACACAGTCAGGTGTAAGCGTAAATAAGACAACTCAGAAGTCACAATCTGTTTATGGCGGTTCATTCAATGAAGCGATTAATGCAGGTTATGATGAATATATTAAGCGCAGTAAGGTTCACGTTAAAAAAGATGAACCCGTTCCTGCTCCGATTCAGGTAAAAAAAGAAGAAGTCAAAGCTTCTTCTCAGAAAATATCGCCCGATGATGTAGAGGCAATCACAAAAGAGATTTTGCGTCGTCTGGCATCTAATTAAAGCTTGTTAAGGCGTAAGCCTTTTCAATAAATAAAAAAGAATTTTATTTAGGAGGAATTCTCATGGCAACATTACAGGCACTCGGAATGATCGAAACAAAAGGACTCGTAGGCTCAATCGAAGCAGCTGACGCAATGGTTAAAGCAGCTAACGTTAACCTTATCGGTAAGGTACACGTTGGTGGCGGTCTTGTAACCGTTATGGTCAGAGGCGACGTTGGCGCTGTTAAGGCAGCAACTGATGCAGGTGCAGCAGCAGCTTCAAGAGTTGGCGAACTCGTTTCTGTTCACGTTATTCCTCGTCCCCACAGCGAAGTTGAATTTATTCTTCCCTCACTTGACAACTGCGATCGTCAGTAATTTTTAGGGAAGTCCGGCAGTTGCCGCTGTGAATTTACCTATAGAAAGGAGGATACGCCTTGGAAATTCTCACAGAAGCTGACTTAAGAAGCGGTAAATACAGATTAAGTGATAATAAAGTCTGTGTAAAAGAAGGTACTTTTATTACTCCGCTTGCTAAGGAATATATTAAGTCTAATTCTCTCGAACTGTGTTTTGATAATGCTTCCGTTTCCGGTGGGAGCTTTGGTAAAGGTGTAATGAGTTACACACCTATCAAAAAATCAGGTAGTCGTCGCTTTGTTGATTTTGTAACAGGCGAAGGCTATTCTGAAAAACCTGAACATATGACTCATCTCAGAGAGAATCTTCTTGTGCCGAAAGACCATCCGCGTATTCTCTTGAGAGGTAAATTTGACTCACTTGAAGCATTGATTATGCAGATTCAGGTAGCTGTCACAAAAGAAGGTTACAGTGTTATCGCCGATGAGCTTGATGAAATTATGAGCTTTGTTCAGATTTTGTTGGCTTGTGAAGTTAAAGATGAACCTGTACCTGAAATCAAGCTTTTAGGAATGAACAGTCAGCGTCTGAGATATGTTTCTCATCATCTTAAAGAGGAGTTTGGTATTGACCATTCCGTTCCCCACTATACAATGGGTGAGGTTTGTGTTATGCTCAACACACTCAGAACTTTTATAAGAGAAACAGAGCTTATGGCTGTAACAGCATTTACTCAGAATGATAAAGTTATCAGAACTGACATTGTAGAAGCTTTGAATCGTCTAAGCAGCTGTGTTTATATTATGTTTTGCAAAAAAGTTGCAGGGCAGTATGATTAAGGGTGATTATTATGAATGAAAATCAAATCAGAGAAATAGTAGCCCGTGTTATATCGAATATGGATAACAGCGAAGCTTCAATTCCTGTTGAGGCTTCTGCAAGGCATGTTCATTTAACCAAAGAAGCTGTTGAAATTCTTTTTGGAAAGGGTGCGACTCTTACCAAAAAACGAGATTTATCTCAACCCGGTGAATTTTTAAGTGAGCAAAGGCTTAAATTAGTCACATATAAAGGTGAAATTTCTAATGTAGCCGTTTTGGGCCCAGAAAGAAAGGCGGTTCAGGTCGAACTTTCGATGACTGATTGTCGAGGTCTCGGTATAAAGGCACCCGTTAATCTTTCCGGTGATTTGAACGGCGCAGGCGATGTTTATCTTGTAGGTGATTGCGGAGTTTATAACGCATCCAAAAGTGTTATAGTAGCTAAAAATCATATTCATATGACTCCGCAGGATGCTCAGAGGTTTGGCGTAAGTGATTCTCAGCATGTTAAAGTGCGTGTTGATACATTACGGCCCATTACTTTTGAGGATGTTGTAATAAGGGTTAATCCCAATTTTGCATTGGCTATGCACATTGATTTTGATGAAGCTAATGCTTGCTGTCTCGATAAAGATTCTAAAGGTAAAATTTTTAATGTCTGAGGACGGATTATGGAAAATATATCATTCGACGCTTTAGTTGAGCTTGTTACCAAAGAAGTTTTAAGGTCAATTTCAGCTAACGAAAACAAAACAGAATTAATATCGGATAAGCCTTTGGCCTTAATTGTCGGTTCACAGGCTGATTTACCTACTTTTGCTAAAGAGAAGTATGTTTTTAAACCGATAGATTCATATGATGGCGACATCTCTTCATATGACTGTGTTTTTGTCTGTGAACTTACTTGTGCAGAACTTGCGGATTGTGCCCTCGGAAGAGACTGCAGAGCAGTTCCGTGCGCTGTTACAAAAGCTTTATTAAGCGGCAAAAAGGTATATTTGCTTGAGTCAGCTTTACCTCACAGAAAGTATAAAGAAACAGCTAACAGAGCGTTATTTTCAGTTTTTGAAGGTTATGTCAATTCTCTGCGTTCTTTTGGCGTTGAGCTTATACGCCAACAATGGCATGGCAAAAACCTTAACAGGGATGCTATTGCAGATAATTCTGTTGAAAAAGTAATAACAGAAAAACTTGCAGTTACCCTTTGTGATAAAGCTCAGGATGATATTGTTCGTCTTAAAAAAGGTACGGTTATTACACCCTCTGCCAAAGATATTTTTAATCATTCACACGTTAAAGTTGAATTTGTTGATTAGGAGGAAGCCCCATGATAATTTGTCAGGTTATAGGCCATGTGTGGGCAACCAAAAAAGAAGAATCTCTGTCCGGTCTTAAACTTATGGTGGTCAAAGAGGTTGAAACCAATAAAAAGAATGGTGATACTTTTGTGGCTGCTGATGTTGTCGGTGCCGGTGTAGGGGAGAGAGTCCTTGTTGTAAGCGGCAGCACTGCAAGACGTGCTTTAGGCAAGGATGATATTTCTATCGACAGTGCAATTGTCGGTATAATTGATACTATTGAGGTTGACAGAGAGCTTAAAAAACTTTCTGAAAAGCAGGTGAAATAATTGAGTTTAACCAAAAAAGTTTTTGATGCCGGTATTGTAGGCTGCGGCGGAGCAGGTTTTCCAACTCATATTAAGTATAATGCAAAAGTAGAGCATCAAGTCGGATCGTAG
>JAZRME010000330.1:0-5866 GCA_045647325.1 Acutalibacteraceae bacterium
GTTGCACTTTGCGATTTTAACGAAAAGCGTCTTAAAGCAGGTCTTGAAACAATAGGAAAAGACATTCTCACATTCAAAGACTTTGACCAATTTATACAGCAGGATATGGATGCTGTTGTTATAGCTAACTTTTTTCATGAACACGCACCGTATGTTATAAAATGTTTTGAAAAAGGTATTCACGTTTTATGTGAATGCATCAGCAACGGAACAATGGCTGAAGGAGTTGAGCTTTTACGGGCTTATGAAAAAAGCAACTCAATTTTTATGTTGGCTGAAAATTATCCTCAGATGAAATTCAACCGTGAAATGAAAAAAATATGTGACGGCGAAACACTCGGCAAGGTGCTTTATGCAGAAGGAGAATATAATCACCCGGTTGACCCCGATGATCATAGCTTCAAAAAAGAACTTATGGGATTCTCTGAGCATTGGAGAAACTATCTGCCGCGTTCATATTATATAACTCACTCTCTCGCACCACTTATGTGGGCAACGGGCGCAACACCAAAAAGAGTCAGCGCTCTCCCCGTTTTTTCTCCGTTGGAGGAAAGCGCAACAGCAAGACGAGTCGGTGACAGCGCTGCCATTATAACAACATTAAATGATGATGAATCTGTGTTCAGAGTAACAGGTTGCGCAGCCTTCGGCGCACATCATAATTATTACAGAATCTGCGGTAAATACGGCCAGATAAATAACCTTCCCGGTATGGATCAGAAAGTCATTCTCAGATATAATCATTGGTCTGTTCCGGAAGGTATGGAAGAGGTTAATATATATGAGCCGTTGTGGAATGATAAGGACGAAGAAATAATTGAACAAAGCGGTCACGGCGGCGGTGATTATTTTGTAGCAAGAATGTTTCTTGAACATATCAGCAACAACAAACAGCCGGATCATCCTTATGATATTTACTCAGCTGTTACCATGGCTTCTGTCGGCATTCTTTCACATCGTTCAATTCTTAACGGAGGCATCCCGTATGACATCCCTGATTTTCATAATGAAGAATGTCGTAAGCAATATGAAAACGATAGGGAGACCCCATTCTTTTTTTCAGACGGCACTGAACCCAACATCCCTTGTTGTTCAAAAACAGATTACGCTCCAAGCGAAACACAGCTGAGCAATTATTACAAAATCATCAATGACTAAAAAATACCATCGGCCAAAACCGATGGTATTTCTATTTAATTTTGTCATTAAACGGTTTTATCATCAAGACCGTCAACAATTTTCTGAATAAAAGTATCTTTGTTTTCGCCAAAAAGGATATCAATTATCTGTCGGGCATCTTCAAGATACTGCGGATTATTTTCTGTTTCGCTGAGAGCTGACAGATGAACAGCAATAACCCACGCAAGAGGAGTTAATGCCTCTTTTGAATTTTTATGTTTTTCTTCACCCTGAAGGAAATACACCAATGCGTTTTCACGGGTTTTATAAAGATTGGGAAGCTTTTTGGCTTGTTTAACAGCTTTATCATATTCGCCTATTTTCCAATAAGCGAAACAGATATTATAAAGCGTAGCGCCACGGACTTCACAATCATCACAGTATCTTATTATCTGCTCCTGAACGGCAATAGATTCACGAAGATATTTTTCTTTTTCAATATCAGTTCCGTCAAGCTTTTCAAGTGAAGTTGATAACTGAACAAGCAGCAACGCATCATTTGGAAATATTTTAAGAGCATTTCGCATAAGATCGATATTTTCATTATGAAATCCATGCTTGTTGTTATAACTCCATTTTTGATTTATATCATCATATTTCTGCACTAATTCGCTCTTGCTGACACCAAGAAGCTCATCAACACTTATCTTAAAATAATTTGATATTGACGGTAGAATTTCGATATCAGGATATCCTTCTCCCCTTTCCCACTTGCTGACAGACTGTGGCAATACGCCGAGATGACCTGCCAACTCTTCCTGGGTAAGATTTTTTTCAATACGGTTTCTTCTGATATTTTCACCGATTAACAAATTCATAATTACCTCCGTCAAGCATTTTTATCACTATAACGAAAATACATTATTTTTTCAATAACTGAGATGTTGATTGATTTCAACTGACGGTAGAATTACTCAACAGGCACAAAACCGTTTATAAAATCAAATTTATATAATATAGTTTCAGCAGAATAAAACCCGTCGTTTCTGATACTTCTGTTTAAATAATAGTATCCGTCATCCAGAAAGCACATACCGCACTGACCAAGTTCAGAGTGCCACCCGTCAGCAAAAGTTCCATCACTTAACGGACGCTTTTTTAAAGATAAAAACAATCCGTTTTCATCTGTGCCTTTGACAACAGCTTTTTCAGGCTTTTTGGTTAAATCTATTGCAAAGGTGCCGTAATTATCAAAATTATCTTTTGAGCCCGGATAAACAGACATAAGAATTATAGCTGAATTTTTATCATATGACATATTCTGAACGCCATAGCTTGTGTTGCCTGTATAAACAAAAAACTTGTAATCATAACTCTGAGGTCCACTGTGATGCATTGAGTTCTGAGAAAAATTACGGGCATAACCGACAAAAGATTTAATGTTATAACAAAGAATTATCTGATGATCGTTATCATCTCTGTTTGTATCAGAGTAAATGCCGTAAGCGACATAAAGATATAAATCTTCTTTGTTTTCACCGGGCAACGGAGCGATACATAAGCCGTCAATTCCGCTGCAGCCGTATTTATGAGCTGTTTTTTCTCCGTTTTTATTTTGTCCGAAGCCTTTATAATCTGACAAAACCTCAGATAAATACACAGTTTTAATCATATCGGGATAATCAGAAATATCATAATTGCCCTCGACTATTTCGCCCACATCAAAAACAGCAATATAAAAACCGTCATCAAAATCTGTTGCTCCATCGCTGTTTTCAATAATTTCCTGACCGATAACATCATGCTTATATTCAAGAGAAGCATATATCTTACCGTCATTTTCATTAAAAGCAATACATCCGATATGACCGACAAAACCGCTTATGCTACCGATTATATTGCCGACAGAATCAGTTTTTATTATTTTGTCAGTAAAGGAGTAGTAAATATAGTCATTCTTTTTATCAACTGCAATACCCTGAACATGATGATTGTTTCTGATGTCAATAGTTAAAAGCTTTTCTCTGCTTTCAGGAGAAACGTGTTTTGAAATTTCAGGCACAAGACCACCCCCAATGATTATCAGTAACGCAAAAAGAACTGTGCCTAAAGACATAATCAGCTTTCTTTTAAAATTTTTAATCATAAACTAATCTCCAGACTCTTTAATCATCAGAACGGATTAATATTTTTAAGCTTTTCAACATCTTTTAAGAAAGCAGCTTCATTGTCTTTTGAAACAAACTCTATCATAACAATACCATCAAAATCTTTTGATAAAAGCTTTTTTAAAAGCTTATCAAGATAATTTTTATCTTTTTTTCTGTAACGTTGCTCTTTTATCAGATCACGGTAAGAAACATGAACATCTTTTATATAATCAAAAGTTCTGTCAATTCTATCAAGGTCATATTCCATTCTGAAATACCTTGACTGAAAATAAGTTTTAAAATTATCTTTTTTTAAGTCACCTGTTAACCTTAAAAAAGCATCAGTGTTATTATTAAAAGTATTATCGTGACATTCGGGGCATACAGACAAATTATATTCTGATGCAACATCACACATTTCAGCTGTGTTTGAAAGAAGCAGTTTATACTCATCTTCACTTGTAAGTTCACTGTCTTTTTTACCGAGCCAGACCCTGATTGATTCAGCGCCCATTTCCTGAGCTATCTGACAAGTCTTAACCCAGACATTTTTATCATAGTCAATACAATTGAAATAGCTGCCATAAGAGCTGATTTTAATCTGAGCCTTATCACATAAGTTTTTCACTTTTTCAGCATCGTCAGAAGTCGTGACATGAATATCACCACCCCATTCAATATAATGAAGTCCTGACTTTTTAACAGCTTCAACTACTTCTTCAACACTCTTTTTTCTGAAAGTGACACTGCAAAGACCGAGTTTTAAATTATTCATAACACACCTCTTTGTCTCACATTTCATTCTCGTTTATCTGATTTAAATATAACTCAAAAGCTTCTCTCTTAACAGGCACCGATGAAACCCTTATATATTCGACTTTATTGTCAAAAGTCACTGTCATATAGTCTTTATAAAATGTATTTTCTTTTACTGTTTCACCGTCTTTTATAAATACCGAGCCTCCACGGCTGCCTGTCTGAGGAAGTTCATTAACAATAGCTTCGAGCAAAGCTCTGATGCTTATAAGCATATCTCTGTCACGATAATAATCATAAAGACTTTTATGTCTGAATGGATATTCAGAAACAGCAGTGCTGACTTCATCAAGAAGTTTTACACACTCTTCATACTCTCGTCTGAATGAAGCCACCTGACTCATCTTCTGACTGAAATATGAATAATCAGTGCTTGTATCAACTTCAAAATCTGACACATCGGGAATAACAAAAGAGCTGATTATATTTTTATCAATAACCTGTTGCTCTTTGTTTTTAATATGCTTTGCGCACACAAGACCGCTGATCTGTGTATCATTCAAAGCAGAACCGCCAGGTCTTGCAAGACCAAAAGAGCCTGATGCTTCACCGATAACATAAAGACCTTCAATATCAGACTGAAAATTATTATCAGTATATACACCGCCGTTATTATGCTGAGCACAAACAGCAATACGAAGCTTATCGGCAGAAAGATCGATCCCCTGACGAAGGTAAATATCGATCGCCTTACTGTTGAGTTTTTTTAATCGCTCTATCGGAGTAGCTGCAACAGAGTTGGTTGATGTCAGATAGTCTTTTGCCTCATCACATAAATTTTCAAATGAAAAAGATACGGGATTTTTTGTATAATCAAGGTAAACTTTTCTTCCTTTAAGTATTTCACTGTGTACGGCAAGATCTATCTGTGAGCTTTCATCAGCTCTATCGAAAGAAAACGGCCATTGATAACCTTTTAAAAAAACAAAATTATAAGCTTCATAAATATCATCAAAATATGAACTTAAAAATTCATATTCATTTCCGTTTTTATCTACGCTGACAAATCTCGGAATCACCTGCATAAAGCTGCCGGATACATTCCACCTGAAATCGACCGATGCCATACCATATTGCCATTGAGTAAAGTTACACATTCTGACACCGCAATCAATAAGCACTCCTGTCATTCCGTGTTGAGAAGCAGGATAAACCGAGTCATTATATATACAAGCAGGAGCACCTGTAGCGCAGATTATATTTTCGGCAAAGATGTTTTCAAATGAATTAGTAAGAGTATCAAAAGCCATCACACCGTAAGCTTTATTTTTATGTGTGAGGATTTTAACAACAAGCTTGTTATCAAAAATAACTGTTTTATTTTTTTCAATAACAACTTTTTCAAGCTTTTCTGTCATTATTTTTGACGTGAGCGGACCTACAGAAGTAGCCCTGAGCGTATCATCATGATCGGTTTTGTAACCCGGATATCCTCCATATTCATCAGTAGGAAAAGGTACACCGTATTCACAAAGACGCAAAAAACACTTCCGGCTATTGATTGCTTCGAGATACATTTTTGTGCCGTCACAAGAGCCACCTGCAAACATATCAGAGGCCATCTTATACGGGCTGTCAGGAGTGAAACCATCCATTGAGATTTTATAGTATGTCTGCTTATCGCTGCCTGTGTTTCGTGATGTGCCTGACAATCGGTTTTCAGTAACAACAGCAATATCTGTCATACCCTCTTTAAAAAGCCAGTCAGCGCAACTGTAAGCTGCAGCTCCGCTGCCTATCACAAGAGCTTTATAAATCTAAGTCGGATCGTAGCCATGTCG
>JAZRME010000331.1:0-14318 GCA_045647325.1 Acutalibacteraceae bacterium
GTTATGGAATCCGAAGCGGATGAAGATGAATTTGGAGCCGAAGAAACGCTGGATTTCAGTAAATTCGATTTGCTTGCCGAAATCAAAAAGGCAGCCATAAAAACAATCTGCCTTGACGAGGCGCACCACCTTAAAAGCGAATGGCAGAAAGCTCTCGAAAAGTTTGTTGCAATGCTTGGCGACGGTGTTACAATCATTGCTCTCACCGCCACTCCGCCCTATGACAGCGCACCTGCCGAATGGAACAGATATCAGACTCTCTGCGGCGATATTGACGAGGAAATTTTCGTTCCCCAGCTTGTAATGCAGAAAACTCTCTGCCCTCATCAGGACTACATATATTTCAGCTATCCGACAGCGGAAGAAGCTGAAATCCTTGTAAACTACAAGGCGAAAGCAACAGCCGTAGCTGATGAAATTGTTGAAAGCGGTCTGCTCGCAAAAGCTTTGCAGGCTTCAAATGCGGCAGGTAACGAAGAAATACTCTACGATAACCTTACAGGCTTCAAATCTCTTGTTTGTGTAGCAAAACAAGGAAATGCCAACATATCAAAAAGCCTTGAAGATAAGGTTTTTGAGGGTAGAAAGGCTCCCGCATATTCAATAGCTGAAGCTGAAAAAGCATTTCAGTTTATTATTGACAACCCCGATATTTTTACCGAAGAAATCAGCGAAGAACTTAAATCGATTCTCTCAAAAGAAGCTCTTATCGAAAAGAGAAAGGTCAGACTTGCATCAAGCGATAAAATCAATAAAATGCTCGTTTCCTCAACGGGTAAACTCGGAAGCATAAATAAAATTGTTGCAAGTGAATACGCAAATCTCGGCGATTCTCTGCGTATGCTCATTCTTACCGATTACATCAAAAAGGATATGCTCAAATTAGTCGGCACTGACGAAGAAATCCACGCTCTCGGCACCGTTCCCGTTTTTGAATCAATCCGCAGAACAAATCCCGATGCGAAGGTTGCTGTGCTTTCGGGTACGCTTGTAATATTGCCCGATTCTGCCGTTGAAACAGCACAGGAATTTGCATATAATGAGGGCGTTCCCTGTAAAATAAAGAAGCTTGAAAACACAAATCACACCGAAATCATTTTCAGTGGTTCAAATAAAAATAAGGTCAGCATCATCACAAAAGCATTTCAGCTTGGCGTTATCAATGTACTTATCGGAACAAAATCCCTGCTCGGCGAAGGATGGGATTCACCGAATATCAATTCACTCATTCTTGCAAGCTTTGTCGGCAGCTTTATGCTCTCAAATCAGATGAGAGGCAGAGCAATCCGTATTGATAAAAAGAACCCTGAAAAGGTGTCAAATATCTGGCATCTTGTGACCGTTGAGCCTGATTCAAAAGAGGAAATCATCAGTGATGATTTTGAAACGATGAAACGCCGTTTTGCCTGCTTCCAGGCTCCCGCATATAACAGCGACGTTATAGAAAGCGGAACAGACAGAATCGATATTCTCAAAGCGCCCTATGATGCAAACGGCCTTGAAAACATAAACAATCAGATGTTGTCACTTGCATCTGCAAGAAACGTTATGGCAGGCAGATGGAACGCCGCCGTCAAGGGCAAAGCAAGACCCGAAATTGAAGAAGTCAGCGAAATCCCTGCCGAAGTTCAGCCTGCAAGCGCAGTACATAAAAACAAGATTTATGCAATCGTTCTTGCAGTTCTGATTGTCCTTGCAATAATTATAATCGCAACATCGGGTTTCTTCGGTGGTCTGCTCGGTTCCATAATTGCGGCAATATCTTCCGTATTGCTCATCAAATCCGCATCGGTTGTAATGAAAAATTCATCGCCCGAAAAAACCGTTTCAAATATCTCAAATGCTATTCTCCGTACTCTCAAAGAAATCGGCGAAATCG
Source organism: Acutalibacteraceae bacterium (assembly GCA_045647325.1). GTDB lineage: Bacteria > Bacillota > Clostridia > Oscillospirales > Acutalibacteraceae > CAG-488. Next base: position 1,880 of record JAZRME010000331.1, read on the forward strand.
AAAGCAGAGGCGCAACCGTTTCGGTTAGTAAATCTGAAAAGAAGAACACTATCAACTGCTCGCTTTCAAAGGCAACCGTCAGAGAAAAGAATGTTTTTGCCAAAGCCGTTTCAGAGCTTCTTTCGCCGATTAACGACCCGAGATATATTCTCATCGGCACAAAGGGTATTTCAAAGTTCACAAGCAGAAACTACGTTCAGAGTTATGCTTGCCCGTCAATTATTGCAGTCAATAAAGAAACTGCAGAAGTTCTTGCAAGGAATTTGAAATCCGCAGGTGGCAAGTTTGAACTCGTTTTCACAAGGAACGAGCAGGGCAGAAAAGAACTGTTCAACTGCCGCAAATATTCCTATATCAATACAAACAACAAAGTTATAAAAAACAAAAAGATAGTGAAATGACAAAATATTATGGCAAATAAAAACAGACCTTTAAGAATATACAGACAAAACTGAAGAATTTTTACGATTATTACCATTTGCCTTTTTCAATACCTCTTGCTAATCTGCTATATTAAAACCACACAAAATTAGCAATAATTCGCAGGTATTATTTAACAGGCATAATGCAAAAAAGCTTGAAATATCAATGTTTTGTGGTACATTTGGGCATATCTTAAATCCCTTCGGAGGTCTCTCCTAAGGGTTAGTTGTGAGGTCGATTCTCGCAGGGGGTGCCAGAAGCGGCGAGAAGAATCTCGCCTGAAAGAAGAAAGAATAAAGAATAAATAAGAAATAATAATGGCTGAACGCCGCTTCTGTATTATTCTTTATTCTTTTTTATTTTTTTTATTATTTAAAAGACAAGGAAGGATTGCTGTGAAAAAGAAAAATCCGTTACTCGACAAATCTCTTCTTTTCGCTGCGTGTATTGTTAAGCTGAATAAATATCTTTCCAAGGAGAAAAAAGAGCACATCATCTCAAAACAGATTGTCAGAAGTGCAACATCTATCGGCGCTAACGCCAACGAAGCCATTTACGGAATCAGCAAAGCTTCAGATTTCTCTTAAAGAAACAGCCGAAACGGAGTATTGGCTAAGGTTACTTATTTTATCTGAATATATAACCGAAAAAGAAGGTGAGTCGTTGCTTAATGATTGCCTTGAAATTAAAAAAATTCTCATTTCAACATTAAACACAGCAAAAGAAAATAAATAAAAAAGCCGATAACCTTTATTTTACAATGGTTTTCGGCTTTTTATCATCTTTTCTTGACAATTTAATTCATTTTTTATAAAATCAAAAAACAAGGAGGTAATAATATGAATTTAGCTATTATAAGAGTTCTCGCAGGTGTGATGGTTTCAATTCTTACTTTTCTCAACATTTCTGTTGATATCCCCGGTTTTTCAGATGATAAATCATCAGATGTATCAATTCAGTATCTAAATGAGGTGCCCGGTTCTGCTGACGCTGTTATAACAGTCACAACCACAAAAGACGGTGAATACGAGTTTTTTTGGGCTGATGAAAACGGCGACAAGCTGACATACACCCTGGGTGATAAAGAAATCGGATATTCCGAATTTGCCGTTATAGAAACAAACTTCGGTGAAGGAAGTCTTGATCTGCCCGATTACACGGCTATTCCTGACGGGGCAGCAAATATTATTGTAACAGCTGACGGTGAAACCCTTGAGGTTTTAAAAATTCCCGAAGAAAAAATAAAAGACCGTGGCGAAGCGGTTTATTCATTCGGTTCAATCAGCGACCTTCATTTTAACAGATATGAAAATGAAGACGGCTCCGATGTTGCTGAAAAAACTTTTGCCCGTTCTCTTGACTTTTTTGAAGATGCAGGTGTTTCATTGGTGGCTATGCCCGGTGATATTTCATCTGACGGTGAAAAAGAAGCTTTTGAGGCATTTAACCGGATCTCTTCTGAATATGATTTTCCTGTTTATACAACAACAGGCAACCATGACCTTCATGCAAAATATGAAAAAGAAAATTGGCTCGGATTTATGAACCCCGGCGCATACGGTGAAGTTAAGGCTGAGGGAATTTTAAATGTTGCCGACAACGGTCTTGACTTTGTTTATGAAGAATCAGGCGATATTTTCATTTTCCTTAATCAGAGTTCAAACAATTACGGCTTGTTATGGAATGCGTTGCTTACAGACGCTCAGCTTGACTGGCTTGAAATTCAGCTTGAAAAATACAGCGATAAAACAGTTTATCTTTTCTTCCATACTTTTCTTAATTCAGCTGTCGGCAATCCTTTTATGAGCACAGGCAACCTTCAGAACGATCTTGGTTGGTGCTATCCTCTTTTTTACACTCAGGGCGCAAGTGATGAGGTAAGATTGAGAAGTCTTCTCAGAGAAAATGACAATGTTTTCTTTTTTAACGGTCATTCTCATTGGGCATATCACATGCAGAGCATAAACCCCAACCTTAATATTTCTAAAAACGGTGAAGACGGAGCAACATTTATTCATGTTTCATCTGTTTCTTCCCCGAGAATCACACAGGATTATCAGATTTTGTGGGACGGAACTGACCCGGATATGAGTGAGGGTTATCTTATTGAGGTTTATGAAGACACAGTGGTGATTATGGGTGTTGACTTTGTAAACAACAAAATTTTAGCATACGCAACTTACGAAGAAACAAAATAAAAGCAAGACCACCTGTTGACAAAACAGGTGGTCAATTTTGTTTAACTTTTACACTGTGGGCGTAACAACAGGGTTACCGTTTTTATCAAGCAAAACAGTCAGCCCTCCTGCGTTTCCGCTCTGATGAAAGAGATAATTTACTCCGGTTTCTTTATCAACCCAGATTTCCATTGTTGACAATGCACCCTGGGAATAAACTTTTTCAAATCTTTTTTCGTCAAACATTATGATCTCTCCTTTTAAAAGAAGGTTTCGGGCACTTCTTTAAGTGCAGTTTCACAAGGTTCTTCTGAAAGTTCAAAATCAAGCGTACCACCTGCGGTAAGGCTGCCGTAGGTCAGGTATGCTGTTTTTATTTCTTTGCCGTTTAATACAACCTTTTTTATATAGGGGTATTCAAGAGGGTCTTTGTCACAGTTGATTTTTAATGTGTCTGATACCGAGCAGGAGTGATAATCACGGTTAAGTCTGACAGTTGCGTTTTTAAAGAGGGGTGTGTTAATGAAATAAGCATCATAACCGGGGCAAAGCTGAGCAAAGCCTAAGGCTGATAACACATACCACGCTGAAAGCTGACCCACATCTTCATTTCCGCAAAAGCCGAAAGCTCCTGTGCGATAAGATTCTTTCTGAACTCTTCTTGTCCAATACTGAGTGCGATGGGGAAGACCAAGCATACTGAAATAGTGGGTGATATTGTGACAAGGCTCGTTAGAGTGGTTATAGTCATTACTCCACAACGCTTCAAGCTTTGCTTTTTTAAAGAATTTTTCCAGAAGTCTGATTGTTCTTTTTTCGCCCATAAGACGGCTGAGCCCTTTTATATCATAAGGCACAAACCATGATTGCTGAAAAATATTGCTCTCAACGCAACAGTTATCATCATACTTGCCATAGATAAACATAAACCTGCCGTTTTCTTTTCTCGGCGCCATAAAGCGAAGCAAGGGCTTGAAATTTTCGCCGTAGCGTTTTGCTCTTTTTTCAAAATATTCAGCATCCTCTTTTTTGCCCATCGCTTTTGCGAAGCGTGACATAGTGTAATCGGCAAGAAGATATTCGAGAGTGTCGCTGAGTCTTTTTGGTGAAAAAGCATCTTTTTTATACTGATCACAATGAGGGCGGATTGAATGAAATTCCTTGCCGAAAAGCTTATCTTTCACAAGGCTTGAAGCTTTGGCGATTTCATAAGCTTTTTCTTCGTCATAAGGTTTTATGCCTTTGACAAAAGCGTCAGCAACCACAATCAGACCGGGGTCGCCCACCATACAGCCTGCGTCAATATTCATAAGCTCCCAACGGGGGAAAGAAGAATTGTTTTCTTCAGCAATTTTTAAAAGAGAGCAGACTTCGTCACGCACCATATCGGGGCGGATAAGCGAAAGCAACGGAAACTCACTTCTGTAAACATCCCATCCGCTGAAAAGGGTGCGGTGAGTATAATTTTCGGCTTTCATCGGTTTAAGATTGAGAGAAAATCTGCCGTCAACATCGGCCGCCTCGTGAGGGTCAAGAAGTGTGTGATAAAGGCAGGTATAAAAAATCTTTAAATCTGTTTCATTGCTGCCCTCAACGCTGACACAGTCAAAAACTTCATCCCATTTTTCCTGAGCGTCATTTTTCATACGGTCAAAATCGAAACCGTCAGTTTCATTAAAATTGTTTTTAGCTCCGTCAGGGTCGGTGTAAGATATTGAACATTTAATTTTAACAGGCTCGTCAAGATTGTTGCCGAAATGAGCAACAATGCCCACATCTTCATTTTCAAAATATGTAAGGTCGGTTGACTTTAATTCTTCATTTGAAAAAAACTGCAGTTTCTCAGCAGGAACTGAAAATTCGCAGACAAAGTGAAGGTTATAAAAAATTCCTCCGTCACCTCTGCCGAATCCGCCGCCTTTGGGTGTGCAGATAATGGTGCCTTCAATTCTTTTGTTGCTGATAATTTCAATTTTTTCATAGTCGGCTCTGCCGCCTATTCTGCGTGAAAAATTTAAAATTGCTCTTGCGTCTGAATTTTGGGGATAGGTGAAACGAAGCATACCTGTGTGCTGAGCAACAGTTGCCTCGGCTAAAATGTTATATCTCTGAAGCTTTACGCTGTAGTAACCTGCCGAAGCAGTTTCTTCATCGTGAGAAAAGGGAGATTTCCACCCCTGAGAGCCTTTGGTAAAAGGCACCTCCTGATTAGAGCCGGATCGCAGGTCAGTGTCACCCACAACAGGCATAATCTGAATATTGCCCAGATCGCCGTACCAACCGATACCGCTCATATGATTAAAGCTGAAGCCCTCAATAGTGTTCTGACAATAGTTATAACCTGTTCCGTTATCGCCGCCTGTCACCGTGTCGGGTGAAAGCTGCACCATTCCTCCGGGTACGCAGGCGCCGGGATGAGTTTTGCCTCCGCCGTGAGAGCTGTCGCTCTGTTCGTCACCGACAGTTCCTATCATCGGGTCAACATATTTTGATTTTTTCATAATATCACCGCCTATTAAACTTCCTTAATTTTAGCAGAAATTGATTTTTGTTTCAACATCAAACTTATATTTTAAACACATTTTCTTTACAGATTCTTTACTTTGCTGACTTATATTAAAAGCAGAAAGGAAGAAAGCTATGAAAAAGAAAATTATTGTTGTTTTTGCGCTGGTGCTGGTTTTATTTAACAGCCTGTTTTTTTGTAAAGATATGACAATCCGGGTTTTGCTAAAAGAAACAGCTGTTGAATTTTTACAAGGTGAAGAACAAAGTATAACCGTTAAAAAAGGCGATTATGTTATTTTTGGAAAATATCTTGATGAGCCTGTTGTGTGGTTTGTGGCAGATATTGAAAAAGGCAGACCTCTTTTGCAATCAGCTTATGTTATCACTTTTAAAGCGTTTGACTCGTCAGGCGACGGTGAAGATGACATAAAAATGCTCGGTTCATCTGATTTTGACACATCAGCTCTTAAAAGGTGGCTCAATTCAACGGGAACGGTTAAATATGAAAGCTCTGCCCCTGATGAAAAAAATGTTTTTAACGGCATAAATGCTTATGATGGCGAAGAAGGTTTTTTGTGTGAAAAAAACTTCACTCCTCAAGAGAAAAATCTTATTGACACCGAAGGCGTTTTTCTTTTTTCAAAAAAGCAGATTTCAGAGTTGCTGCCGGGTAAAAAGCGAATTAAAACACCAACAAAAAGCGCTGTTATTCAGGATGAGTCACCTTACATTTTTTTAACCTCAAAGGGAATATGGTATTGGACATCAACCCCTTCAGACACCAACAGAACCGGAGTAGTTACGGTTACGGCATCAGGCAGTTTTTACAGAGCCCCGGCTTTTGACGGAGTAACGGGAGTCTGCCCTGCGGTTTATCTGAAATCAGATAAGCTTATTTCGGTCCGGGGTGACGGCAGCGAGGAAAAACCTTATGTTATCAGGAGGGTCGGCTGATGAAAAAATCAATCCGCAACAATTATCCCTTATTTGTTTTTGGGGTAGGGATAACAGCATTTATATTGATTTTTACAAGATATTTTTTAAAAACCGATGACGGAAATTTTTTGGGAATTGCAAATGCATCAGATTTTGTTTATCGGGAATTTCTGACATACCGTTATAACAATATATCAGGCAGAACAGTAAATGAATTATCAGTTATGTTTTTTTGCCGTCATAATATAATTTTATGGAAGCTTTTTATAAGCGGACTGTTTATTTTTATCGCTTATTTTTTCAGCAGGTTAAGTTCATATTCTGAAGGTGAAACGTCAAAGGCACAACGGCAGACATTTTGTTCGTTAAGCTTTTTTATGATGATTATATCCTGTCTTAATTCTGCAGCTTTCTGGTTTTCAGGGTCATTTACATATCTTTTTGTTTTTGCCGGGCTATGCGCTATGTCACTGCCGTTTATAAAATATATTTATGAAAGACAGTTTTGTGTTCCGGCTTTTTTGGCAGGAGCGATTGGCTGTGTTGCCGCCTGCTCTCAGGAGCAGGGTGTAATATGCTGTATATGTCTGATATTACTGTTTTTATTTTTTATAAAAGTCAGAGGGCTTGATTTTAAACCGTTATTTCTTATTTTTATTGTGATTTCGACAGGGCTTGGTGTTCATCTTTTTTCTTCACCCGGCATGAAAAACCGTATGGAAAGTGAATCATCAGCTTTTTTGTTGTTTAATGAAATGAATGTATGGCAGAAGCTTTTTTGCGGAGTGTCAACTTTTTTTGCAAACAGTTTTTATCTGTCGGTTGCTTTGATAATTATTCTGACGGCTTTGCTCAGTGCAGTTATCTATGATGCGCTCAGCAATAAAAAACTTTTTAAAAAGATTCTTATTGCGATAAATATTTTTGTAGTTTTTGTGACGGTCGTTGTCAACTGCTTCTGTTGTCTTTCGGGCAAGGGGGCGGCTCATGTTTTGATCCGCCGTGATTTTATAAACGGAAGTCTTTCACCTGAATCAATCACTCTTATTGTTTTCGGGTTTTTGATTTTGTCGGTTATTGTTTTTCTTTCGGTAGTGTTGATTGTTAAAAAAAGAGAAACAGGCATACCGGTTCTGCTCTGTCTCGGGGCAGGTTTCGGTTGCGCAATAATGATGAGCTTCTCTTCGTCAATATTCGCTTCGGGGCAAAGAGTTTTTTTCTTTACAAATATGTTTGTGATTGCGGGATGCATTATTCTTTTTTCATCAGCGAAAAAGACAAAGCTTATTCAAAGAGTGTTTTCTTTCTCTGTTTTTTATGCTGTTTTGAGTATAGTTATAAATATTTTTGCTTTCACTTTTGCAGAACATGCGCTGATGGGTTAATTTTTGACAAAATCTGCTTTACAAATAACCGTAATAGTATTAAAATAAAAGCAGTATGTTTTTACGGGGTGAAAAAATGGCAAACCATCGCACATCGGTAATTATTGACCTTGATGCCATAAAACATAATATAAAAAGTATTAAAGCCAAAATCGGTGACGCAGGTCTGTTAGGCGTTATCAAGGCTGACGCTTACGGCCACGGTGTTATTGAAATCGCTAAAGAGATTGTTGACGATTGCGCCTTTTTTGGTGTTGCCGTTATTGAGGAGGCTATTGAGCTGAGAAAAGCAGGGTTTGATATCCCCATTCTTGTTCTTGGCAGAGTTGAGCCTTATTACTCAGATCTGTTGGTGAAATACGATATCCGTCCCACAATTTTTAGTTTTGAAGACGCAAAAAGCCTCTCTGATGAAGCTCTCAGACAAGGCAAGACTGCTCTCTTTCACTTCGCTGTTGACACAGGTATGAGCCGTATCGGATTTCAGGTGACAGAATCTGAAGCAGATGTTTGTAAAAAAATAACATGTTTGCCCAATATTGAGGCTGAAGGAGTTTTCACTCATTTCGCAACGGCTGACGATAAAGACCTGAGCCGTACAATAAAACAAAAAGAAAAATTCAACACTTTTGTTCAGATGCTCAGCGCAAGAGGAATCAATCCTTCATTAAAACACCTTAACAACTCGGCAGGTGTTATGAATTTTGATGACCACTATGACCTTGTCAGAGCAGGTATTGTGATTTACGGTATGTATCCCGGTGAGGATGTTGACAAAAAGCTCCTTGATATAAAACCTGCGATGAAATGGGTTGCTGAAATATCTCACCTCAAAACTCTTGAAGCCGGTCGTGAGGTCAGCTACGGAGGAACTTATGTGACTCAGAAAGAAACAAAGGTCGCAACTCTTCCTGTTGGCTATGCTGACGGATATCCCAGATCGCTTTCAAATGTGGGCAGAGTTATGATCAACGGTGTTTCTGCCCCTATAATCGGCAGGGTGTGTATGGATCAGTTTATGATTGATGTAACTCATGTTGAAAATGTCAGAGTGGGTGACGAGGTCACTCTCGTAGGTGACGGTCTTAGTATGGAAGAGGTTTCAGACGCTGCTCACAGCTTTAATTATGAATTGCCTTGCAGAATTTCAAGACGAGTTCCCAAAATTTATATTAAAGACGGTAAGGAATATAAAACCGTCAGCTACCTGCTTGATTAAAATTTTTTATTAAAAATCCAAAGGTGATTTTATGAAAAAACTTTTACTTGCACTGTGGGACCTTTTTCACGATATTAAAAACAAAGTGCCCCTTTTATTCTGGGCTGTTTTTGACTTTTTTTATTCACGGCTTACAAAAGAGCCTGATGTAGCCTCTGTTGAGCAGACTATTGACAAGCTTATTGACAGTGATTGTTCAATCGCCCGTTTTGGTGACGGTGAAATAAAGCTTGTTGCCGGTCGTGATATTTCTTTTCAGAAGGCTGACCCATTTGTTGTTGATAAGCTCAGAGAGGTGCTTTCTTCAGACGTTGACGGACTTCTGGTAGGAATTGCCGATATGTTTGGTGAAAGAAGCCGTTACAGCCCCAACGCCACAAAGTATTGGAAAAAGCATCTTCATCAGTACCGTAGGGTATGGTACAGATATCTTATAAAAAACAAAAAATATTATAACGCTTCCATGACAAGGCAGTATATTACTCTCAAAGACCGTTCCCAGGGCATTTTTATTTATGAACGGATGAAAAAAATCTGGAACGGTAAAGACATTGTCTTTATCGAGGGTGAAAAGAGCCGTATGGGTGTGGGTAACGATTTGTTTGCAGGTGCCCGTTCAATAAAAAGAATTCTTGCCCCTTCAACCCAGGCTTTTGACAAATATAACGAAATTCTTTCACAGGCTGTCAGCTTTGATAAAGATGTTTTGTTTCTTATTGCGCTCGGCCCTGCCGCAACGGGACTTGCTTATGACCTTCATCTTAAAGGATACCGTGCTATTGACATAGGCCATGTTGATGTTGAGTATGAGTGGTTGCTTATGAACGCGGAAAGCAAAGAGCCGATTAAAAACAAAATGGTCTTTGAGGCTCAGAGCAACGCAGTTGTTGAAGATTGTTTTGATAAGGAGTATCTCTCGCAGATTGTTGCAAAAATTTTGTAAGGAGAGCTACAGTGAAATCAGATAAAATTTTTAAAAATAATCAGAACCCGTCGGGTATTATTAAGCTGCTGGTGTTTTTTAAAAAGCTGCCGGAACAGATTAAGCTGAGGGGCAGACTTATTAAAAACATCATAAAAAGAAGACTTGATAAAAGAAAATATATCTTTCTCATCGGAACCCCGAATTACGGAAATCTGGGTGACCAGATTATAGCTGTTGCCGAGCTTGAGTGGCTTAAAGATTTTTATAGCGACTATGTTGACAAAGATTGCACTCAGTATTTTCTTTCGTTTAACAAAAGCCTTCATCATCTTCTGCTTCAGATTAAAAAGGATGACCTGATTTTTTTGCAGGGCGGCGGCAACCTTAACAACCTTTATGTTGAGGGTGAACATATAAGACGAAAAATTCTTAAAAAATGTCCGTTAAACAAAGTTGTTCTTTTTCAACAGTCAATAAATATTGATAAGGCTGTTGATGGCTTTTCTATAAAAGAAGAAACAGAAAAAATATATAATGCCCACAAGCATTTTACCGTTATCGCAAGGGAAGAGACCAGCTACCGTAACGCTCTGAAAAGCTTTGATAAGCTGACGGTGATGAAATATCCTGATATGGCAACATATCTTTTTACAAAAATGGCGCCGTCACATAATCTGCAGAGAGAGGGCGTTATCACTTGTATCAGAACGGATGCGGAAAAGTTTTATTCTGACGAAGAAATTTCATCAGTCATTGATAAAATAAAAAATGATTACTCTCTGACAAAATCTGACACTCATATAAATAAAAAAATCCCTGCTACAGAAAGAAAAGCAGAGGTTCAGAAAATGATTGATCTCATAGCGAAACATAAAGTTATGGTCACAGACCGTTTTCATGGTGTTGTTTTTTCAATTCTTGCCAACACGCCTTGCGTTGTGCTTCGCTCTGCCGACCATAAAATAACTGACGGTGTCAGATGGTTTGATGATGTTGACGGAATCTTTTTTGCAAAAAACATCGAAGATGTTCCTGAACTTATAAAAAAAGCAGAAAAATCTGCACCGATCAGCCAACCTGATTTTTCACATTATTTTAAAGAAATGTATCAGAATTTAAAATAAAAAAGCCGTAACCACTTTTTGGTGGTTACGGTTAATTTTTTAGTCTTCATAAAGGGGGAACTTCTGACAAAGTTCAACAACTTCTCTGGCAACCTGCTCTTTTGTTGCTTCAAAGTCAGTGGCTGTCTTTTTCATCCAACCTGCGATAAGAGCCATCTCAGCCTCTTTAAAACCTCTTGAGGTAACAGCAGGGGAACCTACTCTTACACCGCTTGTAACAAAGGGGCTTTCTGGGTCGTTGGGAATAGCGTTTTTGTTGACGGTGATGTGAACCTCGTCAAGTCTGTGCTGAAATTCCTTACCTGTGATGCCCATATTTCTTAAATCAAGGAGCATAAGGTGATTGTCTGTTCCGTCAGAGACCATATTGAAGCCTTCTTTTTTAAGGCTGTCTGCAAGTGCAGCTGCGTTTTTGACAATCTGAGTCTGATATTCTTTAAATTCGGGAGCGAGAGCTTCACCGAAAGCAACAGCTTTGGCAGCGATAATGTGCATAAGGGGGCCGCCCTGAGTGCCGGGGAAAATTGCCTTGTCAATCGCTTTGGCATATTCTTCTTTACAAAGAATAAGACCGCCTCTCGGACCACGGAGAGTTTTGTGAGTTGTGGTGGTTACAACATCGGCGTATTCAACCGGGTTGGGATGAAGACCTGCAGCAACAAGACCTGCAATATGAGCCATATCAACCATAAAATAAGCGCCGACTTCATCAGCGATTTTTTTGAACTGAGCGAAGTCAATAGTTCTGGGGTAAGCAGATGCACCGGCAAGGATAAGCTTTGGTTTGCATTCAAGAGCGAGAGCTCTTAAGTTGTCATAATCAATTTTGCCTGTTGCGCTGTCAACACCGTAGGGAACAATGTTGAAATATTTGCCTGAAATGTTGACGGGTGAACCGTGTGAAAGGTGACCGCCGTCAGCAAGGCTCATTGAAAGAACTGTGTCGCCCGGGTTAAGAAGGGCAAAAAATACGGCAAGGTTTGCGTTAGCGCCGCTGTGAGGCTGAACATTAGCGTGTTCAGCGCCAAAGATTTTTTTGGCTCTTTCTCTTGCGATCTCTTCAACACCGTCAACATGCTGACAACCGCCGTAATATCTCTTTGCAGGGTAACCTTCTGCATATTTGTTGGTAAGAACTCCGCCTGCTGCAAGAAGAACAGCTTTTGAAACAATATTTTCAGAGGCAATCAACTCAATATTGTTGCGCTGTCTTGAAAGCTCCTCATCGCAGTAAGCATAAACTTCACTGTCATAATTTTTTAATTCTTCAAAAAACATAACCAGACCTCCATAAAGAACAATACGGCAGATATTTTACAACAAAACACTTATATAGTCAAGAGCATATAATATAATAAACAAAACAAAGTATTTGAAAAAAACAGAAAATTATTATCCTTATTTTTTCAATAGACAACGACCTGATTTTCTGTTATAATTACTTTGTCTTGTTTGCTTTATTATTGAAGAAAGCAGGTGGATTTATGCAAATGGTTCTGCTCACGGCTCTCGGTGTCGGTGGAGCTTCTGTTGTCGGTGCGGTTCTCGGTTTCATTTTTAAAAAAGTGAGCCATAAGTTCAGCGACATAGTTTTATCTTTTGCTGCAGGGGTTATGCTTGCGGCGGCTGTAATCGGCCTTGTTTTGCCTTCGCTTGATTATGGCGGAAAATTTCCTTTAGGTGTCACCGTAGCAGGAATTTTTTGCGGCGCAGTGTGTGTCAATCTTATTGACCGCCTTGTT
>JAZRME010000332.1:0-4091 GCA_045647325.1 Acutalibacteraceae bacterium
GTGCAATTCTTATTGATATGATAAAATCTGACCTGCCTGTTGATATGTATTTCTCTTTTTCAGTTGGTGAAGAGGTTGGTATGGGTATGGCAGGTACGGCTGTGCATACAGTAAAGCCTGATTTTGCAATTGTTGTTGAAACAACAACTGCCGCTGATCTGGCAGGTGTAGAGTATCACAAAGCTGTGTGCCGTTTAGGTAAAGGTGCAGTTGTTTCTTATATGGACAGACGTACAATTTATGACAAACAGCTTTTTGACCGTGCTTTCAGTGTTGCCAAAGAAAAGGGTATCTGCATTCAGACAAAATCCTTGGTTGCCGGTGGTAACAATGCAGGTGTAATTCACACAACTGCAGGGGGAGTAAAAACTGTTGCCGTGTCGCTTCCCTGCCGTTATCTTCATTCACCGTCTTGTGTGATTAAAGAGAGCGATATTGAAGAAACAAAAAAAATCATCCTCGCTCTTTCGGAGGATTTTGCAAATGATTAAGTTTATAGACTCAACAAAATATTCCCTTAAAGATGTTTGCTCCAAGGATGTTTTCGGAACAAGAATTCTTGCATATTTCAACACTTATTCTTATGATTTTGATTTTATGCGTTTTTGGGTGCAGCTTGATGAAGATGAAAGTCCTGTTGCTGCAATCAGTCTTATTGACGGCAGTATGACACTGACTTGTGACGAAAAAGCCGATTTTGAAGAGCTTTCAGCTTTTATCAGAATGATAGGTTATTCATCCTTGCAGTGTGACCGTCAGGTGATGAAAAAGCTTGGCTTAAATGAGGATATCTGTGGTTATGTTGTAAGATATAATAACATAACTGATAGGTCAAAATATAATATAACCCTTTGTGAAAATGCAGATTACAGGGAGGTTTATCACCTTATAAAATCTGCCGATCTGCTTGGTGTTGGTGAATACCTGCCATGGCTCTCCGATGTTACTCACAGAGTGAAAAGAGGCACAGCAAAAGCAGCCCTCGCTGTTGAAAACGGTGAACCTGCAGCTTGTGCGATGAAGCTTTTTGTTACCGATGATGCAGTGCTTCTCGGCGCAGTAGCCACTAATCCTGATCACCGTGGCAAAGGCCTGGGTGGGGGACTCGTTACTCTTCTCGGCAACGAAGCTTTAAATGAAAATAAACGCACCGAGCTTTTGTGTAAGCACGATTCCATAGTTGATTTTTACCGTTTAATCGGTTTCACCGTTGTTGGTGAATGGGCAATAGCAAACCAGGAGGACTTATGAAAAAAACATTTTTTGAAATAGATGAAAAAATACAAAAAGCGGCCGACCTTGCTATGGAAAAGGTTGCCGATAAGTTTAAGGAACTTGAAGAAATCAGCGAATACAATCAGCAAAAAGTACTTTCTGCATTTATTAAAAATCAAGTGAGCGAAACAATGTTTACCGGCACTACAGGTTACGGATACGGTGACAGAGGCCGTGAGGTGCTTGACAGCGTTTTTGCTGATATTGTCGGTGCTGAAGATGCACTTGTGCGTCATAATTTTACTTGCGGCACTCATACTCTTGCTGTTGCCCTTTTTGGTGTGTTGAGAATGGGCGACACAATGCTCTGTGTAACAGGCACACCTTATGATACAATCCATTCAGTTATAGGCATCAACGGTAAAGGTGACGGTTCTCTTGCTGATTTTGGGGTAAAATATAAGCAGGTTGATCTTAAAAATCAGAAGCCAGATATTCCTGCTATTATTGATGCTCTTGATGAGAGCATCACAATGGTTTATATTCAGCGCTCAAGGGGTTATGAAATGCGCCCCAGCCTTTCTTGTGAAGAAATCAAAGAGATTGTTGATGCAGTCAAGGCTCATTCTGATGCGATTGTAATGGTTGACAACTGCTACGGTGAGTTTGTTCAGGAGTTTGAGCCTATCGAGATGGGCGCAGATCTTATTGCAGGTTCGCTTATTAAAAATGCAGGTGGCGGAATTGCTAAGACAGGCGGATACATAGCAGGTCGTGCTGACCTTGTTGAAAAATGTTCATATCGCCTTACAACTCCCGGTATCGGCAAGGAAGTTGGTGCAACCCTTGATCAGAACAGAGATTTGTTCCTCGGAATTTTCTCTGCCCCCAGAGTTGTTACCGAAGCACTTAAGGCTATGGTTTTTGCTGCAGCTTTGCTTGAACAGTTCGGTTTTGAAACAACGCCCTCAAGCGATGATAAGCGTTGCGATATAGTGCAGACAGTTAAACTCAATACGGCTGATAACCTTGTCGCATTTTGTCAGGGGCTTCAGAAGGGCACTCCTATCGACTCTTTTGTTTTGCCTGAACCCTGGGATATGCCGGGATATGATGACCCCGTTATTATGTCATCGGGTGCGTTTACTTCAGGTTCAACAATTGAGCTTTCAGCTGACGGACCATTACGTGCCCCTTATGCAGCATGGATGCAGGGCGGAATCAGCTTTTACAGCGCAAAGATGAGTATTATGCTCGCAGTTAATGAACTGATTAAAAAAGGACTGATATAATGTCTTATAACGGAATAACGGCAGAGGCTATGTGGCTTCTTTCTCAGAATAAATTTGAAAACAGCAAACTCTTTTATGAGGAACACAAAGAAGAAATCAAATCAGGCGTCACAGTTCCTTTAAGGCAGATTGCAGGGGAATTATCTCCTTTGATGTATGAGATTGACGAAATGATGAACCTTGACCCTGTGAGAATGGTGTCGAGAGTGCGCCGTGATACAAGATTTTCAAAAAATAAAAATCTCTATCGTGACAATCTCTGGGTTATGTTTATGCGCCCTAAAAGAGAGTGGCAGTTTCACCCTTGTATGTGGTTTGAGGTCAGTCAGGAAAGTTTTTCTTACGGTATAGGCAATTATGAAACAACACCGGCTATGATGGAAATTTACCGTCAGCATCTTGTGAAATATGAGCAGGAATTTGTTGAAGCTGTTAAATGTGTTCACAAAATGGGTGCATCTTTTTACGCAGAGAGCTATAAAAAGCCCAAAGGTGGTAATCCGTCACCGGCAGTGTTGCCTTATTACAATGTAAAAAATATGTGTTTTATTAAACATCGCACTGATTTTAAAACTCTTGAAACAGATGAAATTATCACTCAGCTTCAGGAAGAATACAAAGCTTTTGCGCCTTTATACAAATTTCTTCAAAGAGTGTCAGATGAGTATGTTTCAACAATAAACGGAGGGGCAGAATGAGTTATTCTTTATTAAAAAGCGGAACAGATATCCGTGGCTTTGCTGCTGACGGTTTTGAAAACGAGCCGTTGTTTTTAAGTGATGAGAAGGTTGAAAAAATCGCATTGGGTTTTGTGAAATTCCTTTGTGAAAAAACAGGCAAAAATGCTGACTCACTCTGCGTTTGCGTAGGTCATGATTCAAGGGTTTCTGCTCAGAGAATCAAATCGGCTTTGCTTCGTTCGTTTACTTCAACAGGGGTAACTGTGTATGATTGTTCCCTTGCTTCAACACCGGCTATGTTTATGGCTGTTCTTGATCTTAATTGTGACGGATCTGTGCAGATAACGGCAAGTCATCATCCTTGGGAAAGAAACGGACTAAAATTTTTCACTCCTGATGGGGGACTTGAGGGTAGTGATATTTCAAAAATTCTCGCCGTTGCTGAAAAAGAAGACAACAATAATCTTGTTATTGATAACAGCAAGGTGAATGTTGTTGATTATATGGCTGTGTACGCTGAAAACCTTTGCAAGATGATTAAAAAAGGTGTAAACGCCTCAAATTATGACAAGCCTCTTGAAGGCTATAAAATCATTGTTGATGCAGGTAACGGTGTGGGTGGCTTTTATGCTAAAAGCGTTCTGGAGCCTTTGGGAGCTGACATTACAGGCAGTCAGTTTCTTGAACCTGACGGAATGTTCCCTAATCATATTCCAAACCCCGAAAATGCCGCTGCTATGGAAAGTATTACATCTGCAACAGTTAAAAATAATGCAGATTTAGGTGTGATTTTTGACACCGACGTTGACCGTGCAGGTTGTGTTGATAAAAATGGTGAAGAAATCAATCGCAATAATCTCGTTGCCCTTGCCGCTGTTCTGGCTCTTGACGGTAACGATGGTGG
>JAZRME010000333.1:0-3514 GCA_045647325.1 Acutalibacteraceae bacterium
TTTTTGTCAAACCTGCCAAAAGCCAACCTTTTTCATAACCTTGCGAAGTGTTTTACGAGCTGTATATGATGCTCTTTCGCTGCCTGTTTTTGCGCACTGCTCAAGATATGCCTTATCATTGATAAGGTGGTTGAATTCATCCTGAATAGGACGGAGAGACTCAACAACACTCTCAGCAACAGCAGCTTTGAAATCACCGTAGCCTTTGCCGTCAAATTCTTTTTCGATGGCGTCATAATCAAGACCGGTGCAAGCTGAATAAATTGTCATAAGATTGTTGATACCGTCTTTACCGTCACCGTAATAAACTTTTGCTTCACTATCTGTCACAGCAGACTTGAATTTTTTAACAATCATATCAGGTGTGTCGAGCATACCGATACTTGCCTTCGGATTAGTGTCAGATTTAGACATCTTTTTAGTAGGATCCTGAAGAGACATAACCTTTGCGCCAACCTTACCAAAGAAAGGTTCAGGCACAACAAATGTGGGTGAATAAACCTGATTGAAACGATCAGCAATATTTCTTGCAAGTTCAAGATGCTGCTTCTGATCAGCGCCGATAGGAACAAAATCAGCCTGATAAAGAAGAATATCGGCCGCCATAAGCACAGGATAATCAAAAAGACCAACATTGATGTTATCAGCATGTTTTTGTGACTTGTCTTTAAACTGAGTCATTCTTGAAGCTTCACCGAACTGGGTGTAGCAATTAAGAATCCAGCTCAGCTGTGAATGCTCAGGCACATGGCTCTGAACAAAAACAACATTCTTTTCTGGGTCAAGACCAAGAGCAATAAGCAAAGCATACATTTCCATAGTCTGTTTGCGAAGCTTTGCAGGTTCCTGACGGACTGTGATAGCATGAAGATCGGCTACAGCATAGTAGCAATCATAATCTTCACTCATATATTTCCAGTTTTTAAGCGCACCAAGGTAGTTGCCCAGAGTGGGAACTGCTGTCGGCTGAATACAGCTTAAAACGACTGACTTTTTCTCATTTTCCATATTATTACCTCTTGTTCATTTCAGCGGCAACCTCGCCGAGAATTGTAAGACCCTTATCCATAGCTTCCATAGTGGGCGTTGTGAAATTAAGGCGGATTGCGTTGAATTTGTCATAATCATTAACAACAAAGGCTGTGCCGGGCACAACAGCAACATTTTTTGCGATAGCTTTGTTGCAGAATTCGATCATATCAATATGCTCAGGAAGATCGCACCATACAAAGAGACCGCCTTCGGGACGGACATATTTAACAACATCGCCCAATTCTTCGTCAATGCGTTTGCAAAGGAAGTTAAGTCTTTCACGGTAGCAATCTTTAATCTTTGCAATATGCTCATCGATGTCATAATTCGCCATCCATTTTTCAACAAGCATCTGATTAAACATAGGTGTATGAACGTCACTTGTCTGCTTACCTACTGTCATTTTAGCAACAACGGGAGCAGGGCCGAGAACATAACCCACACGGATACCCGGAGCCATAACTTTTGAGAATGTACCGGCATAAATAACTCTGCCGTCTTCATCAAAGCTCTTGATTGAGGGAAGCTCCTCCCCTGCAACTCTTGTGTCGCCATAGGGGTTATCTTCAAGAATAATCTTGTCATATTTACAAGCAAGGTCATACACAGCCTTACGCTTTGCCAAAGACATTGTTACACCTGAAGGATTCTGGAAATTAGGGATAACATAAATAAACTTTGCCTTAGGCTCCTCTTTCAGAGCTTTTTCAAGCTCCTCAATATTGATACCGTCATCCTCAATTGTAACACCGCGAAGCTTGACATTATAAGCACGGAAACAGTTAAGAGAGCCGATAAAAGACGGAGTTTCGGCAATTACAACATCACCCTCGTTACAAAGGACTTTAGTTGTTAAGTCCATAACCTGCTGTGCACCGCTTGTGATGATTACAGAGTCAGAATCCTTACCGATTTTTTTGCTCGTATGAAGCCAATCGGTAACACGCCTGATTAAAGCCGGATATCCTTCTGTTACACCATATTGCAAAGCCTCGATAGGGTGATTTTCAAAAATATCCTGTGAAATCTCTTTAATAGCATTAATAGGGAATGAATCAGGTGCAGGGTTACCTGCAGCAAGAGCGATCATTCCGGGAACTGATGAAGCCTTGAGAATTTCACGAATTGCAGAAGGCTGCAAAGATGAAATTTTGTCTGAAAAAATGTAGTCCATAGGAACACTACCTCACTATATAATTTAACTGATAAATTATACCACATAAAATTTGGATTGTAAATATTTGTTTTATATGTTATTATATTTTTAGTACAAAACCCGGAGGAATTATTATGAGTTTAAATTTTGATGCTGTTATTTTTGACTTTGACGGTACTGTTGCCGACACAGGAAAAGGAATATTCAATTGTATAAAATATGCTCTTGAAAAAAACGGACTTCCTGTTCTCAGCGATGAAAGTATGCGCACTTTTGTGGGTCCTCCTCTTCACGACAGTTTTAAGCGTGAATGTGGTGTTGACGATGAAATGAGCACAAAGCTTGTTGCAAGTTACCGTGAAAGATATTCCGTCAAGGGTATTTATGAATTTGATCTTTATGACGGCATTGTTGATTTGCTCAAAAGCATTCAGCAAGCAGGCGGAATAACAGGTATCGCAAGTTCCAAACCGGAAGACTTTATAAACATCATTGTTAATGATACCGGAATCAGCAGCTATTTTGATGTTACCGCAGGTTCTGACCCCCGTTATATTGAGTCAGACAAAACCACTATTGTAAAAGCATGTATAGCTAAAATGAACCTTCACGAAAACGCAAAAGTGCTTATGGTTGGTGACAGACTTTATGACATTGTTGGCGCTCACAATGCAGGTATCCCCTGCGCTGCTGTGTTGTTTGGCTACGGTTGTCAAGAGGAATTCGAGGAATATAAAGCAGATTATATAGCAAAAGACACAGAAGAGCTGAAAAAGATTATTTTCGGTTAATACATTGGTCACATTGGCTCCCTCTGACGAGGGAGCTGGGTCGAAGACCCTGAGGGAGAGACGGATTTTGCATAAATTTTATTGATTTATCAAGGCTTCTCAGTATCTCTCCCTCCGTCTTTTGCTTCGCAAAATCCACCTCCCTCATCAGAGGGAGGCAAGAATAATTCATCAAATACAAGGGACTTTAGAAATGAAATTCACTTTTTCAAATATTTCCAATCAGAAAATCATCATTTCGGTTAACAACGGTGACTACCTTACTGTTTTACCAAATGAGTGTGTTGAAACTGAAGCAGAGAGTAAGCAAGCTCACACTGTTTCGGTAAAAAGTGCAACACCCAGCCACTATCAACGCGGTTTTTATTACTTTAATGTAATCACCGATTATCAGATTTTCAAGTCGGAAGAAGATGTCCAATTTAAAATAATCTGTGACGATTTTTCAACACCCTCTTGCATAAACCTGATCAGAGCAAAAATGTGCATCGAGGGTAACGAATGTCTTTTCAAAGCGTTTACCGTTGAAAATAAG
>JAZRME010000334.1:0-3748 GCA_045647325.1 Acutalibacteraceae bacterium
GGGACAGTAACAGTTGATAATTTTTATGCTGTTTGGTATAATTGTATCAACGAGGTGACTTTTATGCTTCATTTGATAACCGGCCGTATAGGAAGCGGCAAAACTCAGAAAATCTACTCTGAAATTCAGAAACGAATTGACTCCGGCGATAAAGATATTCTTCTTATTGTTCCGGAGCAATATTCTTACGAAACAGAAAAAAATATTGTTATAAAGATGGGCCCGTTAAAGGCTGATAAAGTGAATGTGTTCAGCTTTTCCTTTCTTGCGAGATATTTGCTCAAAACCTATGGTGATGCTGATCTGCCCGAGATTAACGACAGCGTCAGAGCTGTTGTTATGTCATTGGCTCTTGAGCAGGTGAGCGATAAACTTGACCTTTATTCAAAAAGCAGATATTCTGCAGGGTTCATAACCGAGCTTCTCGGTATGCTTAAAGAATTCCGTCAATGCTGCATTTCTGCTGATGATTTATTCAACTCTGCTGCTGATATGGAAACGGGCGTTTTAAAAAGCAAAGTATCGGAACTTTCTCTTATCTCAAAGGCTTATTCTGCCATTCTTGAACAAAGCTATTTTGATGAGGAATCTTCTCTTGATCGCCTTCACGATATAATAAACGATATAGATTGGTTTAATTCAAAAACCGTGTTTATTGACGGTTTCAGAGGGTTCACAGCTCAGGAGATAAAAATTCTTGAAGATATTCTTCCCAGGGCTGCCGATGTTTTTGTAACTGTCTGCACCGACAAGATTGGCGGCGTCAGTGAAAAACACAGCGTTTTTGCCCACACAAGACGGACTGTCCGCAGACTTTACGCTGTTAACGAAAAATGCTCAATGCCACCTGTTGATGTTATTCGTGTAGAAAACGGTGAGTTTTTTGCCTCTCCGGAGTTATCTCATCTTGAAAATCAACTTTATTCTCTTGTTCCTGAAGTTTATGAAGAAAAGTCTGATAATATCGGAATCTGCCGTGCCGACAGCTTTTCAGGTGAGTGTGATTGGGTAGCTTCACAGATAAAGCGTTTTATCAGTGAAGACGGTTACCGTTGCCGTGATATAGCTGTTATTGCACGAAACAGTGAATCTTATGAAGGTTGTATCAAGGCTGCTCTTAAAAAGTTTGACGTTCCCGTGTGTGTGGATAAGCGTCAACCGATTATGACTCAGCCTCTGATAAATTTTGTTAATTCTGCAATTAAAATTGCTTGTGAAGGCTTCAGCGCCGAGAATGTTTTAAGGCTTCTTAAAACAGGCCTTACCGATATTTCTCAGAATGACATATCTGCTCTTGAAAATTATGTTGTAATGTGGAAAATCAACGGCAACCGTTGGTGTGATGAGTTTAAAGGTCATCCTGACGGTCTCGGCTTTGAAATGCTTGAAAAACACTATGCTTCTCTTGAAAAAATTAACGCTTCAAGAAAGCTTGTAACATATCCGCTTTCAAAATTCCGGAATGCGCTCAAAGATACTGACGGTGCCGGGGCGGCGAAAGCTGTTTATGAAATGTTGGTTGATTTCAACGTAGCTGAAAATTTAAGAAAAACTGCTGCAGATCTTATGGCTCAGGGCGAAACCGACCTCGCTCTTGAGCAAGACAGAATCTGGGATATTCTCATTGAAATATTAAATGATGTTGCGTCTGTGCTGAATAACAGCCGTCTTACTCCCAAACGTTTTGCCGAACTTTTTAACACAATGGTTTCAAGGTTCACCATAGGCACTTTGCCTGAAGGTCTTGATGAGGTTGTTATCGGCGCTGCCGACAGAGTTATGACTTCGTCACCCAAAGTTATTTTTGCTGTGGGTATGAATGACGGTGTTTTCCCTTATGTTCAGTTAAACAAAAAAGTTCTTTCCAGAGCTGAACGGCGCAGGATGAAAGATTTTGGTGTTGATCTTGGCAAAGATGCTGACGAAGATGTTATGGAAGAGCGATTTATTGCTTACAAAACTCTTTGCGGAGCTACAGATAAGTTGTTTTTATCATATCCGTCAAAAAGCTTGACAGGTGAAGAACTTTCAGAGTCTGAGCTTATTGTTCAGATTAAAAAAATATTCCCTCAGGTAATTGTCAGAGATACTTCTGTTATTGATTACGCTGAATATCTGCGTAGTGATAAAGCTTCTTTTGAAATTATGGCGAAGCTATGGAAAACCGACAGCCCTGTTGCTGAAACATTAAAAAAATATTTTTCAGACAATCAGCTTTATAAAGACAGACTGAAAGCTTTGAAAAGAGCAGCTGATAAAAAGCCTTTTTCTATTGAAGATCGTGAGATTGCCCGTGAGCTTTTTGGCAAAAATATGTATATGTCAGCTACAAGAGTCGATACATATTACAAATGCCCCTTTGAGTATTTTTGCAAATACGGTATTCAGGCAAAATCACCGGGAACAGCTGAGCTTGATCCGATGCAAAAGGGTACGGTGATTCACTATGTTCTTGAAATACTTATAAAAACTTACGGCAGCAAGGCTCTTTGTGAAATGACTCAGCAGGAGATTGATCAGAAAGTAATGGCGATTCTCAATGAGTATTTTGAGTCCAATATGAGTTCTGATGATACTCATAGTGAAAGATTCAATTACCTGTATATGAGCCTGGGCAAGACCGTCTGCGCCGTTGCAGGCAGACTTGTAAGAGAGTTTGCTGTCAGCGAATTTGTTCCTGTTGACTTTGAGTTGGCTATTGATAATGACAGCGAAGTAAAACCTCTTGTTATTGATCTTGCTGACGGAGGCAGTATCAGTCTTAAGGGTTCTGTTGACCGTGTTGATATGATGACTCTTGATGATAAAAAGTTTGTGCGTGTTATTGACTATAAATCAGGGGGCAAAAATTTTCAGCTCAGCGATGTTTTTTACGGTCTTAATATGCAGATGCTCATATACCTTTTTTCTATCTGGAAAAACGGAACAGGCAAATATGAAAACATCTCACCGGCAGGTATTCTTTATATGCCTGTCAAGGCAACTACTGCCAATCTTGACCGTGATGCCACTGATGAAGAGGTTCTTCTTCAGCAGATGTCAGATTGCCGTATGAACGGTATGGTGCTTGATGATGCAAGAGTTATTATCGGTATGGACAGTGAAAAGTCCGGGCTGTTTATACCTGTTAAATATGATGAAAAAAAGTGCACCTTCAGCGGTAGCCTTATCGGTATTGATGAGATGACTCAACTGAGCAAAAAGGTTGAAGACATACTCAGAGAAATGGGCGATTGCCTTCATGAAGGCAGGATTCAGGCTCAGCCTGTTTTCAGCCAGTCAACAACAAGTGCTTATACCGATGCATGTACTTATTGTGATTACAAAAGTGCCTGCGGTTTTGAAAGTGATGATGTAAGAACTGAAATTATTAAAACCTCAGACAAAGAATGTTTTGAATTATTAAATGCCAAAAAGGAGGATGATGATAATGCCGAGATGGACAACTGAACAGCAGCAGGCGATTGACTCAAGAAACGGTACAATTCTTGTTTCAGCGGCAGCAGGTTCAGGCAAAACAACTGTTCTCGTTGAGCGTGTTATCCGTCGCCTTGAGGATAAAATAAATCCCTGCACTGCTGACAGACTTCTTGTTGTGACTTTTACCAAAGCTGCAGCAGCGCAGATGAAAGATAAAATTGCCCGTGCTATTGACAAACGCATTGAACTTGATCCCGAAAATGAACATCTCATCAGACAAAGAATGTTGTTGCCCTTTGCTAATATCAGCACCATTGACAGCTTCTGC
>JAZRME010000335.1:0-3084 GCA_045647325.1 Acutalibacteraceae bacterium
TGGTCAACGTGAGCTATAATAGCTACATTTCTTATGTTTTCTCTTTTTGCCACTGATTTCACCTTATTTCTTGGTTTTACATAATTATACATAGTATATTGTAAAACAAAACAGTTTGTCCGTCAAGGGTAAATCGGCAGAAGAACACTCTCCTGCCGATTTTTTTACAAGTCATCTGCATCCTGAACAGGCATATCGTCATCACACGGATTTCCTGTATAGCTTCCGAGATAATCAGAGATATCTTCTTCTGATGTCTCGTGCCATACACCCGTTATATCTGCCACTATGGGAAATATTTTCCGCTCCGAATCCTTGTATTTTTTCTTTTTCATTTCAACACCCCTTTGCATCTGAGATGCATTATTATCTTTAACCGTAATATCATCATTATTACAAATTGACAAACGCTCTGTGATGTTATAAAATTAAAGAGCTTGAAAGTGAGGATTTTTATGGATAACAAAGATTTAGATAAATATAAAAAATATCTTGAGGAGGAGTCACAGGAAGAAGTGATTATTCCGAAAGAAGAAGTAATCGAAGAAAAGATTGACATCCCTGCAAACAATGAGCAACCAAATAAAAAGAAAAAGCACCTGCCTGTTTTAATCGTTGCGTCACTCATTATTATCTGCAGCGTTCTGGTAACAGGTTATTTATTTAAAAGCGAAATCAAAAACATTATAAATCCGACAACTACCGTTCCGCCCGAACCTACTAACGTGGTAACTGTCACCTTCCCTGAAGGTTACACAATCTATCAGATGGCAGAGCTTCTCGAAAAAAACGGAGTCTGCTCAAAAGATGCTTTTTTTGCAGCAGCGAACACACCTGTTGAGGGCATCGAAATCACCAACCCCGATGAACGCATCTTTTTGTTGGAGGGGTATCTTTTTCCTGACACTTATGAATTTTATCTGGATGAAGATGCCACAAATGTTATAAATAAATTCATTGAAAATTATAACAAAAAAATCACTCCCGAAATCAGACAAAAAGCAGCTGACCTTGGTTACACAATGGATGAAATAATCACACTTGCCTCAATCATTCAGAAAGAGTGCGATTTTGATATTGAAGAATGCAAAAATGTTTCATCAGTTTTTCATAACCGTCTCAAAAATTCAAAACAGACTTATCTTGGCAGCGATGTAACATATTTTTATCTTAAAAATATGCTTGACTATATCGGTGGAAAAGAAAGCGAACAATATGAGTTCTTTCTTAACAATTACTACACCTACAACCCTTATCGCAAAGGGTTGCCTGCAGGGGCTATTTGCAACCCCGGCCTTAAGGCGATAATCGCAGCCTCCGAGCCGTCTGACACAGATTATTATTTCTTTTTGACCGATGAAACGGGAACTGATTTTTATTATGCCGAAACATATAAGCAGCACCTTGCAAACGGCAAAAAAGCAGGAATTATGTGATGAAATACACTAACATCTTAAAAGGAACTTTCATCAGGAGACCGAATCGGTTTATCGCTCACATTTTTATTAACGGCAAAGAAGAAATCTGCCATGTAAAAAACACCGGCAGATGCAAGGAATTGCTCACCGAAGGTGCAACTGTTTTTGTTGAAAAATCTGAAAACCCGACAAGAAAAACAGCTTATGATTTAATAGCTGTTTATAAGGGTAACCGACTTATAAATATGGACTCTCAGGCACCAAACAAAGTCGCTGAAGAATGGCTGAAAAATCGTTTTTCTGATGCAATTATAAAAAGAGAATTTACCCATAAAGATTCCCGTTTTGACTTTTATATTGAAAACGGATGCGACAAAATTTTTGTCGAGGTCAAAGGTGTTACCCTTGAAGATGATGGCGTTGTGCTTTTCCCTGACGCTCCCACTCAAAGAGGAGTAAAGCATCTTAACGGACTCAGCGAATGGGTCAGAGACGGCAATAAAGCTATAGCTCTTTTTATCATCCAGATGAACAATGTAAAATATTTTACACCCAATAAAAAAACACACCCCGAATTTGCAGAAGCGTTGCTTAAAGCAAAAAATCAGGGTGTTGAAATAATCGCTGTAGATTGTGAAGTCAAGCCCGACTCACTCACCTACGGCAAAGAAATTGAAATAAAATTATGAGGTTTTTATGGATACAGCTTCTTTGATTTTTGAAATAATCGAATTTGCGGGAATAACTGCTTTCGCCATTTCAGGCGCAATGATTTCTATTGTAAGAAAGATGGATATCTTTGGCGTTGTTTTTCTCGGTTTTGTCACTGCCCTTGGCGGTGGTGCATTCAGAGATGTTTTTCTCGGGGTTTTTCCCCCACAGAATTTCTGCAACGGAAGGCATCTTTTCTGCGCTGTGGTAACATCTCTCTGCGTTTTTATCGCAGCCAAAATATTCAATAAATTTTTCTTTAATAATTATCAGAAAATCAACACCATCATAAATATTTTTGACGCTTTCGGTCTTGCCGCTTTTACCATATCAGGTGTAAAACTCACCGTTGAAGCCGGGCACAGTGACCACGAATTTTTTGTTATTTTTATGGGACTTCTTACTGCTGTCGGCGGTGGATTGCTCCGTGATATTATGAGCAAAGAAAAGCCTATGATTTTTTGTAAAAATGTTTATGCAACCGCTGTTCTTCTCGGCGCAATCTGTTACTTTTTTATCGGTAAGTTTACCTCTGAAATGGTTGCGATTATTGTCACATTTGCTGTGGTTGTTTCAATCCGTATTCTTGCGGCAACATTCCATTGGGATCTTCCTAAAATTGACCGACCTGAAGTTACGGAATAACTATTCAACAGTTACACTTTTGGCAAGATTTTTTGGTTTATCAATATTACATCCCTTATTAAGAGCTGTGTAATAAGCCATAAGCTGCATAGGAATAACCGACAGCGACACCTTAAACAAATCATCTGTCTGAGGAATATATATCACCTTATCATCTGCATCTGAAGTGAAACTTTTTTCATTGGCGATGCAGATTATTTTTGCCCCACGGGCTTTGCATTCTCTGATATTGCTGACTGTTTTACAACTGAGATTGCTCTGTGTGACAACTGCAATAACAGGTGTGCCTTTTTCAACAAGTGAAATTGTG
>JAZRME010000336.1:0-2315 GCA_045647325.1 Acutalibacteraceae bacterium
CATTCATAAAAGCAAGGGCCTTGAGTTCCCTGTTTGTATTCTTGCTGACTGTTCTTCAAAGTTTAACGATGATTTTCTCAGAAGCAATATTGTTATCAATTCCGTTTACGGTGCAGCCTTCAAGCGTGTTGACTCATACAAAAAGTTTGACACCTTGCCTTATAAAGCTGTTCAGCTTGAGGAGGAGAGGGCGAATCGCTCTGAAGAATTGAGGGTTCTCTATGTTGCTCTCACAAGAGCCAAAGAGCGCCTTGTCTGTATTGTAAGAGAAGATAATCCTGACAAAAAACTTGAAAAATTAATCTCTTTTATTATGGGCAAAAAGCTTAACCCTTATCGGGTTATCAATTCAAAATCAATAGGTGAGTGGCTTCTTCTTGCTTGTGTTACTCACCCTGATTTCAATTCTTTACCCGACGGTATTGCTTATAAAAACTTTGACGCAGCTTTCAGACTTGCCGCCAATGTCTTTTACGGTGAAAATGATGAGGTTGTGTCAGATGAAGATGATACTGCTGTCAGTGTTGATCAAAATCTTTTGAATCTTCTCACTCAACGGCTGTCCTATTCTTACCCTTACGGCAATCTCTCTGATGTTGTTGCCAAAATCTCACCTTCACAGATTGATGCCCGTGGTGAAACGCTGACTCACTTTGCTTCTAAAAAGCCTGATTTCGCTTCGGTTGACGGAATCAATCCTGCTTCTAAGGGAACGGCAGTTCATAAGTTTATGGAGTTTTATGATTATTCCGGACCTTCTGATGTTGCAGAGCAGGCAAAGATTATGCTTAAAAATAAAAAGCTGTCGGCTGCTGAAGAATCTGTTCTTGACTATAAGTCTCTTTCTCGCTTTTTTGAGAGTGAAACAGCTGCCGAAATCAAATCATCATCCCTGATTCTCAGAGAAAAAAAGGTAACATTTACCATTCCGGCAGGGGAGATATATCCTCATATTGTCGGCGACTCAGCTGATGAACCTGTATTGGTTCAGGGCTATATTGACTGTGCATTTCTCAAAGATGATAAATGGGTGATAGTCGATTACAAAACCGATAAGGTTAAAGAAATGTCTGAGCTTACCACACGTTATTATAATCAGCTTAAAATGTATGAAAATGCTTTGAGCCAATGCACCGGCATCCCTGTAGAAAAAACTTTAATCTATTCGCTCTACCTCGGTGATGTGGTTGAAATATAAACAGTAACCCCCAAAAACAACAAAGTTTACGGTAACAACTTGTAGGGGTCGATGCCCGCATCGACCCAAATCTCTGCACAGTTTGGCTCCCCATATTGCAATAGGGTATTCCCCTGTTAGGGGAAATGTCGCGTGGCGACAAAGGGGTGCCCGTTTTCGGAGAAAAAGCTGTCACGGAGTGACTGAGGGGGTGAAAAGAGGTAAGAAGTAAGATGCCCGAAAAAACAACAAAGTTTACGAAAAAAACGCAGGCCCCCTTGCCCTAAAGGGGGCTGTCATTTTTGAAAAAAATGACTGGGGGATAATTTGGCAGAATTTTAATTTTAGCTGTTTTTTGTATCCACCCACCGTTTCACGGTCCCCCCTCCTTGAGATAAGGAGGGCGTTTGATTGACGGCAACGACCCATACAAAAACACTTGAAAATTTGCAGAATTTCCTTGCCTCCCTCTGACGAGGGAGGTGGATTTTGCGTAGCAAAAGACGGAGGGAGAGATACAAAAAAGCCTTGAAAAAGCAACAAATTTAACGCAAAATCATCTCTCCCTCAGGGTCTGCGACCCAGCTCCCTCGTCAGAGGGAGCCGAAGAGATATAGTCAGCTAACGGTAGCATTCGTAAGGGTTGACGACCTCGGCAACCCAAAAATCAGCTCACTTTGTTAACTGTTTTCGGGTGGGCGCAGAGACCCACCCTTACTTTTTGAAAACGGACTGCCAATGGCAGCCCCTACGAGGGTTTCAGGGTCGATGTGGGCATCGACCCATACAATATCACCTGAAATTTTGCAAAAATTCCTTGCCTCACTCGTCAGAGGGAGCCGAAGAAACATAGTCAGCTGACGGCAACATCCGTAAGGGTTGACGACCTCGGCAACCCGAAAGAAAACTACAAAGCTTCAGCAACAATCGTTCCTGTAATCAACGCAGACAGTGGTGTTGTATATACAGTTACATATTCATCATCCGATCCGTCTGTAGCAACAGTTGACGAAAACGGAAATGTGTATGCAGCAAAAACAGGCAGCGCAGAAATAACCTGCACAGTTACCGACCAATACGGTAATGTTGTAACCGACACCTGCGACGTAGAAGTTAAATATTCATTCGGTCAATGGTT
>JAZRME010000337.1:0-14174 GCA_045647325.1 Acutalibacteraceae bacterium
AAGATAATCCATCTTCTGACCGCTGTATTCCTGATGTCTTGTAAGGTCGAAGTTTGTTCTGTTGTGAGTGCCGTTGATTTCACCCCAACCGAAGGGGAAGAGGAACTCGATGTCGCAAGCTGCCTTTGCGTAGTGAGCAAGCTTTTCGTGGTCATGGAAACGGAGATTTTCAGCCTTGATGCCAAGGTCCTGATAATACTTCATACCATACTCTTTGAAGTAATCATAAAGCTCTGAGTCAGTACCCTCTTTGCAGAATGTCTGGAACTCCATCTGCTCAAACTCGATTGTTCTGAAAGTGAAGTTACCGGGAGTAATTTCATTTCTGAAAGCTTTACCGATCTGACCGATGCTGAAAGGAAGCTTTGCACGCATTGTGCGCTGAACGTTAAGATAGTTTACATATTCACCCTGAGCATTTTCGGGACGGAGATAAATAACACTCTTTGAGTTGTTTGTAACACCTCTGAATGTCTGGAACATAAGATTGAACTCTCTGATGTCGGTAAAATTGTGTTTACCGCAGTGAGGACAGGGAATTGAGTGAGATTTGATATATTCAAACATCTCTTCCTTTGTCATACCGTCAGCGTGAGCATCAGGATCAAAGTCATCAATAAGGTTGTCAGCTCTGTGACGCATTTTACATTCTTTACAGTCAAGCAGAGGGTCTGAGAAACTTGCAACGTGACCGCTTGCCTCCCATACTCTCGGATGCATAAGAATATCAGCATCAACCTCGTAGCTGTTTTTTCTTTCCTGAATAAATCTCTTTCTCCAGGTGTCTTTTACGTTGTTTTTCATCCTTGCGCCAAGGGGGCCGTAGTCCCAGGTGTTAGCGAGACCGCCGTAGATTTCGCTACCGGGGAATATGAAACCTCTGTTTTTACAAAGAGCAACAATTTTTTCCATTGTTTTTTCAGTATTTAACATAATCCAAAAACTCCCTCATTATAAACTGAATGAATTATAAACCATATTAAAATTTTAGTCAAGGTTAAAAATGTATAAATAAACATATATAAATATGTGTTTGTTGTTAACTTTTTAACAATATATAAAAGCGGCATAGATTTCTCCATACCGCTATCACTTATTTTGATGTCAGTTTCGCAATTCTTTCAACAGCCATTTTTTTGCCGAAAATCAGCTCTGCGGCAACAATCTCAACCACCGTCATTGCAATTATCTGAGTTGTAAGCCTCGTTATAAACAGCGCCTTGAAATCCGAACCGTACATATATGATATCCAGAATGTGTTCATCAGACCGCTACACAGAAGTTCTGTCACAATAACACCGGCTGTTATTTTGATAAAGCTTGTCTTTTTGTTGATAAAAAAGCTATACAACAGCCCGGTTATCACCGCTGTGAGAGTAAAGCCCGGAAAAAACGGCGCAATCGGAAACAGCAACGCCCCGATCACATCGCCTAATCCCCCTACTATCATTGACCCCACAGGGCCAAAAAGATAGGCCGCCAACATCACCGTCAGAAAGGTAAAGCCGATTTTTATATTGAATGTGTTGATTGATAAAAATCTGCTGAAAACCACATTTGCCGCCACAAGTAATGACATAAGAGCAAGATTTTTGGTTTTGAACAAGTCTTTGATTTTAAACATAATAAGCCTCCTTATTATTTCGCTGAATAATAAAGAGGCTTTCGTCATCAATATTATTTTCCAGCGGGATGCGAAATGTGAACCGCAAGAAAACTTTTCGTCTGCCCGGCAACTCCCCGTCCGTTCAGCACTTAACGCTCACATATCTACTCTGTTTGCAATAATGTATCACATATTTTTATGAAAGTAAACATTTTTATTGAAATTATCCTTTACCTCAGCTATAATTAAGAGCGAAAGGGGTTGTTACCAATGAAAAGTAAAATTTTAAAATCAATTCTCACTTCTGCTCTGCTTCCTTTCACAGCAGCTTGCGGAATGCCCGTTATGTATAAAAACCACAAACGCAGATCACCTGAATTAAAATTTGATTCAGACGGAAAGTTCAGAATTCTTCACCTCACTGATATTCATGAGGTTGACCCTGAAATGGATGACGACGAAAATCCTGCCGTTCCCCGTGACAAAAGCCGTGAGGCTATGAATGTTATTGAAAAATGTCTTGATAAAACCAATCCCGACCTTGTTGTTTTTGGTGGTGACAATATTTCAGGATATTGGCAGGAATACACCTACAACTATGTTGAAAAAACTATCAATAAAATAACAGAGCCCATCCGCAAGAGAAACATTCCTTTTGCAATCGTTTTCGGCAATCATGATTCAGAACTTGAGCAATTTTTCCGTGAGTTTCAGATGATGCTTTATATGCGTTATGATAACTTCATCGGCTGCCTTAACGCAGAAGAAATGCACGGCTGCGGCAACCATAATATACTCATCAAAAGCAGCAAATCAGACAAACCTGCTTTCAATATCTGGATGATTGACTCCAACGATTATGTCCGTGACGAAAACGGCAAGGAAATCGGCGGTTATGACTGTGTTCACGCTGACCAGCTCGATTGGTATGAGCGCACTGCAGAAAAGCTTAAGGCCGAAAACGGTGGAGAACCTCTGCCCTCTATTCTTTTTCAACACATCCCTGTTTCTCAGGAATATGATGTTATTTATGAGGTTGGTGAAGATGAACCTTGTGACCTTATCGAAAGTGACAAAAAACGTTATTGTGTTAAAAAAGAAAATTTTGTCAGCGGTCACCTGCGTGAGCTTCCCTGTCCGCCAAAAGATATGAACAGAATTCAGTTTGATCTGTGGAAAAAGCACGGAGATGTTATTGCTGCTTTCTTCGGCCACGATCATGTGAATGATTTTATTTTTGAAATTGACGGCATCAAGCTTTGCCAGACTCTTGCAACCGGTTTTCACACTTACGGTGATATTCACGGCGGCAGACTTATTGTTCTTGACGAAAATAATCCTCGTGAGTTTTTCACAGAAAGCATCGAAATAGAAAGAATTACTGACACAAATTTTGACTGATTTCCGATTGACATCAACCGACAGTCATCATAACAAAGCATTAAAAACAGAGAAACGGACTGTCGCCGAAGCAACAGTCCGTTTCTCAATTTTTGGAAGACTCATCATCTGTAAGATGGCAAATTTTACACTGTAAAAACAGTGTTTTATCCCCCTCAACTGTAGTCTGAACACTCAAATTTTTGTTACTGTCTTATTTCAAGACAGCTACAGCTATAATTTATGGTAACATAATTTGTGTCTTATGTCAAGACACTAAAATAATGTGTGGTGATTTTTTTGGCAAGAATTATTGACGGCAATGAAATGAACCTCGTAGGGGAAAATGTGCGCAGATTCCGAAAACAAAAAAATTTAAGTCAACAGGCATTATCCAACAAATTAGAGCTTCTCGGCGTTTATGTCTGCCGTGGCTCAATATCACGAATTGAAGACAAGTCACGCACCGTAACCGACATTGAGCTTTTTGCTTTGTCGCAGGTTCTAGGTGTTCCCGTGTCATCTTTTTTTGATGATATCAGGCTATAATCTTAACAGGTGTTTAAAGAGCGTTCGGGTGAACGCTCTTTTTCTTTCGTCAACTTTTTTGCAGCTGAAAACGGACTATCGGTAACAACATTCATCACACACATATATTTTTTTATAAAAGGTCTTGAAAAACAGCATAAAATGGTATAAAATATATGCGAGATTAAATCGAATTTAATATCGAATTTTAAATCGGAGGAATAATACTATGATTTCAGCAGGTGATTTCAGAAACGGCGTAACATTTGAAGAAGACGGCAACGTACTTCAGGTTGTTGAATTCCAGCATGTTAAACCCGGTAAGGGTGCCGCTTTTGTAAGAACAAAAACAAAGAATGTTATTACAGGCGCAGTTACAGAAAAGAGCTACAACCCTTCAGCTAAATTCCCTACCGCTTTCATCGAAAGAAAGGATATGGAATATTCATACAGTGATGGTGGTCTTTATTACTTCATGGATCAGGAGACTTATGAGCTTGTTCCTATCAACGAAAGCGACCTTTCAGACAACTTTAAGTTTGTTAAAGACGGTATGGTTTGTAAAGTTCTCTCATACAAAGGTAAGGTTTTCGGTGTAGAACCCCCAACATTTGTTGAGCTTCAGATCACTCAGACACACCCCGGTTTTGCAGGTAACACAGCTACCAACGCTACAAAACCCGCAACTGTTGAAACAGGTGCAGAGATCAAAGTTCCCCTCTTCATCGACGAGGGTGAAATGGTTCAGATCGACACCAGAACAGGCGAATATCTCGGCAGAGCTTAATTTCTCTGCTCCGGATTGAGAAAGGAAGGTTATTTATTATGATGACAGTTACCGAAAAGGCAGCATATCTCAAAGGCCTCGCTGAAGGTCTTAACCTTGAAGAAAATAAACCTGAAGTTAAACTTATCAACGCTATGATCGATGTCATTGACGAATTGGCTCTTTCAGTTGCTGATTTGGAAGATGCTGTTGATATGCTCACAGAGCAGGTTGACGCTGTTGACGAAGACCTTGCTGAGCTCGAAGACTACATCTTTGAAGACGATGATGATTATGACGATGATTGCGACTGCTGCTCAGGCTGCTGCGACGATGATTATTTCGAAGTAGAGTGCCCTGCTTGCGGCGAAGTTATCTGCCTCGACGAAAGCGTTCTTGATGAAGACTCAATCGAATGCCCCGCTTGTGGCGAGACTCTCGAATTTGATTTTGACATCGACGACGAAGAGGACGATGACTAATCACAATAAAATTTGTTAATTTTTGCGGCATCTGTTAAGCAGATGCCGTTTTTTATGGTCTGACGGCTATTGTAACCACTATATATTGTGAAAATTGACAAAAATAATTTCCCTAATTTTATTTTGCTTTTTTGTAAATCTTCCCCAAAAAAATTGTCAAAAAAAGCTGTTTTTGAAGTATTTGATAAAAATTTTTGATTTTTTTCGTTAAATGTATTGAAAAATATCGTAAAATTGTGTAAAATGCATATAGTCGGGTTGTCATATTGTCCAAATATATGACAATAAGTTAAATTTAAGGAGAGATTGTTTTATGTCCAACAGACTTTTTCAGGGTGTAATTCATCAGATGCGCGGAGCAATCGACAGAACTATCGGCATCATTGATGAAACAGGAACTATTATTTCTTGCAGTGAGCTTGGTAAAATCGGTGAGGTTAATTCTGCCGCAGCTTCAAAAGCTTTCAGCGAAAGTGAATCAGCTGTTTTCGAAGGGGTTACATATAAAACCTTCGGCAACCAGATGCATCCCGAATACGCTGTCTTTATCGACGGTGAAGATGAACTTGCCGGAAAATATGCTGACCTGAGTGCTGTGACACTCAACAATCTTAAGCAGTTTTTTGATGAGAAATATGACAGAGGTATTTTTATCAAGAATGTTATTCTCGATAATATTCTCCCCGGTGATATCTATCTCAAAGCCAGAGAGCTTCGCTTCAACAATGAAACATCCCGTGTTGTCCTTCTTATTCGTGTGCCCGACCAGTCCGATGCCTCAACATTTGATGTTATTCAGAATCTTTTCCCCGACAAAACCAAAGATTTTGTTATCAACATCAATGAAACAGACATCGCTCTTGTTAAAGATGTTAAAAACGGTATCGCAAGTAAAGACATCGAAAAACTTGCCCGTTCTATTGCGGACTCTCTTAACACAGAGCTCTATACTCATGCCATCATCGGTATAGGTACAACCGTTGTTGGCATCAAAGACCTTGCAAAAAGCTTTAAAGAGGCTCAGGTTTCTCTTGAAGTCGGTAAGGTTTTTGACACAGAAAAAACTATTGTCAGCTATGAAAGTCTCGGTATTGCCAGACTTATCTATCAGCTTCCTACAACACTTTGCGAAATGTTCCTTCACGAAGTGTTCAAAATCGGCTCTATTGACAGCCTTGATGAAGAAACTTTGTTCACCATTCAGCGTTTCTTCGAAAACAATCTTAATGTAAGTGAAACATCAAGAAAACTTTTTGTTCACAGAAACACACTTGTTTACAGACTTGAAAAAATCAAAAAGATAACAGGTCTTGACCTGAGAGAATTTGATGACGCTATCGTTTTCAAAGTAGCTCTTATGGTTAAGAAATATCTTGATGCAAACCCCATTAAATATTGATGTTTCGCACAATCGGACTTTATCCGGAAAGGAAAAGAGTAAAAGCGAATGATCGAATTTAAAAATGTATCAAAAGTTTACAGCAACGGAACAAAAGCCCTCAACAATGTCAATATCAAAATTGAAAAAGGCGAATTTGTTTTTGTTGTAGGAGCTTCAGGCGCAGGTAAAAGCACCTTCCTTAAACTAATGATGCGTGAAGAAGTTCCGAGTTCAGGGTCTATCAGAATCAAAGATTATGACCTTGTTAATATGAAAAAAAGACAGATTCCGTATTTCCGCAGAAATATGGGTATCGTTTTTCAGGATTTCCGTCTTATCCCTAATATGGATGTTTATAACAACGTGGCTTTTGCTATGAGAGTTGTAAACGCAAGAAAAAAAGAAATCCGCAAAAGAGTACCCTACGTTATAAGCATCGTGGGTCTCGCTTCAAAAGCCCGTTGTATGCCAAACGAGCTTTCAGGCGGTGAGCAGCAGCGCGTTGCGTTGGCAAGAGCTCTCGCCAATAATGCTGAAATTATCATCGCTGACGAACCCACAGGTAACGTTGACCCTCAGATGTCAATGGAAATTGTTGAACTTCTTCAGCGACTCAATGAGGCAGGAACAACCGTTATTATGGTTACCCACGCCCATGACCTTGTTAAACAGTTTAATAAAAGAGTAATCGTTCTTGAGGCAGGTCAGGTTGTATCTGACGGAAATGTAGAAAACAACACCCTTCCCCAGGGTTCAACAGCTCACCTCCCCGGTGCAGAGCCTGTTGAAGAAAAAGCTCTCAGCTTCCGTCGCCGCAGAGGTCATCGTCCTAAGAAAGATGACAAGTCAGTTTTTGTTCAGGAAGAAATCAATTCTCCTGTCAAGCCTGTTGCTGACGCTGTCAAAGAGACCGCTGCTCCCGTTGAAACATCAGACGCTGCCGAAGCTCATATTGATGAGTCTTTTGTTGAAGACACAGTTCCGGAAGTAAGCGACGAATACCTCAACGCCATTCTCGGTGATAATGAAAATTATCGCATTTATCTTGATGAAGCAGAGAAAGGCGGTGACGCAGAATGAGAAGAAGTTTCGGTTATCTCACAAAAGAAGGTTTTCGTAATTTGTGGGCAAACAGATTGATGTCTTTTGCGTCAATTGCAGTTTTGCTTTCTTGTATGATTATGATCGGCACAGCCTTTATGATGCTTGTCAACATTCAGGTTGTTATCGACAGCGTTGAAGACAAAAACGTTATTATGGTTTATGTCACTCAGGACGCTGATGAAACAAAAGTTGTCACCCTCGGTGAAGAACTCAGGGCGATTAAAAATGTTTCAAACATTGAATTTGTTGATAAAGAAACTGCTTTTAAGCAGGAACTTGAAGCATTAGGCACAGATGCCACATTTTTTGAGGGTGTAGAAAATCCTCTCCCCGACCTTTATAAAGTGTCGGTTAACGGAATGGAGAACTTTGACTCTGTTTCAAGTCAGATTGAAAAGCTTGAAAATGTTGATTCAATCCGTGATGATAAAGATATCGCCACCGTTTTAATCAATGTGCGTTCATCTGTCACCTACCTGAGCGTGGGCATCATTATTTTGCTTATGCTTGTTTCATTGTTTATTATTTCAAACACTATCCGTATCACAATGTTCAGCCGCAGACTTGAAATCAGTATTATGAAATCAGTCGGCGCTACAAACGGTTTTATCCGTTGGCCATTTGTTATTGAGGGTATTCTCCTGGGCGTTATCTCCGCTATTATTTCATTAGGAGCCGTTTGGGGAGTTTATGAGGTTGCCAAAAACTCAATCGCAAATATGCTCGGTGGAATTATGAATATCGGAAACAACCTTGTTTCTTTCACCGATTATATAATAATTATTCTTGCAGCTTTTCTTATTATCGGTATTTTTTCAGGTGTTGTGGGAAGTATGGTTTCCATCAGAAAATACCTTAAAGAGCAAGGAGGCATAACTTATGAAGAAGATGCTTAATGCCACAAAAATCTTTTGTCTGATTTTTGCTTTAATGCTGACTTTTTCAAGTGTATGCTGCTACGCTCCCATTGAAGCAAACGCTGCTTCTCTTTCTCAACAAAAAGCTGAAATAGAAAGAAAAATCAAGCAATCTGAACAGGAGCTTGAAAAGCTCAAAAGTGAAAAAGCTTCTCAGGCATCTATTGCCAACAAGCTCGAGAGTCAGTTGGCCGATATGACCTCAAAAGTGTCTGTCATTCAGAATGAAAAAGATAACATCGACAATCAGGTAACAAACCTGACAGATGAGATCTCATCTCTGACCACACAGATAGCTCAGACCGAGGAAGAGCTTGTTGAGATGAATGACAACATCGACGCCACGGTTGAACTTTTTTGTCAGCGACTCAGAGCCAACTATATGTCGGGTTCATCATCTGTTTTTGAGATTTTTCTTCAATCAGGTGACATTTCATCTTTGCTTAACAGGCTTGAAATGTTTAAGCGTGTTACTGACAACGATCAGCAGCTTGTGACTCAGTTAGAGAGTGAAATTGCTGCAGCTGAAGATCTTAAAGTTAAACTCACCGAAAAGAAAGAAAGCTCTGAAATCAAAAAAAATGAGCTCACTGCCAAAAAAGTTGAGCTTGACGCTTCAATCGCTGAATACGACAGTATTCTCGTTGAAATTGAAAAAAAGGTTTCTGAAGTTAAATCAATCCTTGCAAAAATGAACGGTCAGATTGCTGAAGTTGAAGATGAAATGGCAGCTTACAAAGATGACCAGGCAGGTATTGAAGCAGCCATTAAAAAGGCTCAGCAACAAAACAGCTCAAACAATTCTTCCTCAGGCGGTAACGCAGGTTCTGCCAGCGGAACTATAAGCCATAAGGGTTGGATGTGGCCTGTCCCTACCTCAAGCTCATATATCAGCTCTGTTTACGGATGGAGAATTCACCCCGTTTACGGAAGCCGTAAATTCCATTCCGGCATCGATATTGCAGCGCCAAAAAATTCTTCGATTGTTGCAACCTTATCAGGAACAGTCGCTTATACCAAAAATTCAGGCAGCTCAGGTTATGGCCTTCACTTATTGATTAACCACCATAACGGTTATTACACGCTCTACGCTCACTGCAACTCACTCGCTGTTTCAACAGGCCAGAGCGTCAGTCAGGGTCAGATCATCGCCTATGTAGGATCTACAGGTACCTCCACCGGCAATCACCTTCACTTTGAAGTGAGAGACGGTAGCGGTAACAAGCTTAATCCGTCAAACTTTGTTCGTAAATAATTTCCGGAGAATCTTGTATGAATAAAAAGATTTCACTGGGTGTTGCCGTTGCAATAGTTATCGCTTTTGTGACGGCAACTTTTGCAATTACAATGTCCGTATCCCAGCGGATTTATAACAAACTTATCATCAATCTTCAGGACAGAGCCGCATCTTATGCCCTGCTTGATGAGCTTGATGCCGTTGTGAGAGAAAATTATTACGGCAATCTGTCTTCCGAATCCCGTGACAGCGGAATTCTTGACGGATATCTCAGCTCTCTCGGTGATTCATCAAGCTATTATCTTTCACCAAATGCCTACGCAACATATCAGGCATCAATAGCAGGTGAAATCAACGGAATAGGCATCAACTCTGTTTTTGACACTAACTCAGGTTATATCAGAGTCACTTCTGTTCTTGAAGGTTCAACAGCTTATAACGCAGGTATCAGAGAGGGCGACCTTATCAGCGTTATTGACGGTGAAGCTGTCACCAAAGATAATTATTCACAGCTCACCGATAACCTTAACGGAAATAAGCTCACAAGCGTAAAAATCACTTATGTCCGTGAAGACAAAGTCAAAACCGTATCCGTTATGATGGGTTACTCTGCCAAATCGGTTTATTCAAAAACCATCGGAGGCAGCGTTATTTATATCAGAATTGACGGCTTTTATGATAACACAGCCCAACAGCTCAATGAGGTGCTTGAAACTCTTCCTGAAGACGCAGAGTCAATCATTTTTGATTTGAGAGGAACAAAAGAAGGCACGGTAAAAAACACCTGTGATTCTCTTAAGCTTATTGTTCCTATTGCTTCTGAGGGCAGTGGTGCTCTTGCCACCGAAATCGACAAAAACGGCAACGAAACATATTACGCCTCTAACTCCAAAAGTATCAGCGGATATAAAATTGCCGTTCTGACTAACGGCGCAACCGAATGTTGCGGTGAGCTTTTTGCCTGTGATCTGAGAGATTACGGTATGGCTGTTCTTATCGGCACTAAAACAGCCGGTAACGCAAATGTGCAAAAAGCATTTTCATTAAGCGACGGCAGCGGTGTTGTTTTAACTGTCGCCAAAGTCAGGCCTTATATAACTGAAACTTTTGAAAATACAGGTCTTGAACCTGACATACCGGTTGAGTATGCCGAAACCAAAGATGCAGACACGCAGATTGAAAAAGCATTAGAATATTTGTCTGTTGAATAACAAAACACTTGCAAAAACAAAATAATTGTGATATACTCCAATTTGATAGTCACTATCAAATTGGAGTATTTTTTATGAAAGAAAAAACATATCACACTAAACAAAAAGATATTCTTCTTGACTTTTTTAAGGCGCAGCCCCACAAATGTTTTTCTTCAAGAGAAATTATTGATGATAAAAACATTTCTCTCAGTGAGGCAACTATCTACCGACTCCTGAGCCAATTTGTCAAAGACGGAATTATTCATAAATTCAACCAGGGCAAGACTTCTCTTTATAAATTAAACCACTGCTGCAGTGACACTCATTTTCATATGAAGTGTATTGAATGCGGTGAGCTTTATCACATTGATTGCCCGATGCTTCGTGATGTTGAAAATCACATCGCCAATGATCACAACTTTTTTGTTGATAACACAAATACCACCCTTTACGGATTTTGTAAAGGCTGCAGAAAGGAAACTGTATAATGATTAAAAAAATTATTGCAATTTTGTTATCGGCTTGTCTCATTGTTGCCCTTGCCGGTTGCTCAATTGATAACAATCAAAAAAGCAGACTCGATATAATTTCCACCGTTTTCCCTTCTTATGATTTTGCAAAGCAGCTTACAAACGGCGTTGATGGCGTTGAGGTGACAATGCTTATTCCCCCGGGGACTGAGCCCCACGCTTTTGAGCCCGGTGTTCAGGATATGGCTCAGATTCAAGAATGTGACCTTTTCATTTATCTCGGCGGTGAATCTGATCAATGGGTTGATGAGCTTCTTGCAACATTTGATCAGGGTCAGATCAACACAATAAGAATGGTTGATTGCGTTGATATTTTAGAAAAAGAAACAGTTGAGGGTATGCAGACCGACAGCGACCACCATGATGAAATTTCTCTTTTTGGCGAAAACGATGAGCATGTATGGACAAGCCCTGTCAACGCTATATCAATTTGTCAGGCAATTGAAAAAAAGCTTATTGAAATTGACAGCGCAAATGCCGATGCATACTCTGAAAACTTTATAAATTATCAGCGAGAACTTTCAGCTCTGAACGCTGAATTTCAGGCTGTGTCAGCTCTTAAGCCAACAATTATTATGGCTGACCGTTTCCCCTTCCGTTATCTTGCCGAAGAATATTCATTAAATTATTATGCAGCTTTTCCGGGTTGCTCAACAGAAAGTGACCCCAGCGCAGCAACAATCGCTTTTCTTGAAACAAAAATCAGAGACACAGGCGCAAAAGCTGTTTTTTATACCGAGTTTTCTTCACAAAAGGTAGCTGACACTCTTTGTGAATCTACGGGAGTAAAAAAACTTAAGCTCCACTCTTGTCACAATGTTGACAAAAGAGACTTTGAAAAAGGTGAGACCTACATTTCTTTAATGAAACAAAATATAAAAAATCTCAACGAGGCTATGAAATAAAATGTCTTTGATAAACTGCAAAAATCTGTCTGTCGCCTATGACGGAAAAACTGTTGTAAATAACCTCTCTTTCAGCATTGACGAGGGCGATGCCGTCTGTATTGTCGGTGAAAACGGCTCAGGTAAAACAACTTTGATGAAAGCTCTGCTCGGTCTTGTCAAAACTTCAGGTGGGTGTATCGAATTTTCTGACGGACTTTTTCAGAATGAAATCGGTTATCTCCCTCAGCAAACTGAAGTTCAGAAAGACTTCCCTGCAAGTGTAAATGAAATTGTTTTGTCCGGCTGCCTTAACAAAATGAAAAAGCCTTTCTTCACTAAAAAAGAAAAGGCTGAGGCTAATTTCAATATGGAGCTGTTAGGCATAACCGATCTCAGAAAGAGATGCTATCAGGAGCTCTCAGGCGGTCAGCAACAGCGTGTTCTTTTAGCAAGGGCTCTGTGTGCCACAGACAAGCTTTTGCTCTTAGATGAGCCCGTAGCCGGTCTTGACCCTATTGTTACAGCTGAACTTTATGATTTGATAAAAAAACTTAACCGTAAAGACAAAATAACCGTCATTATGGTGTCTCATGATATTCCCGGCTCAATCGATATTGCCAACAAAATTCTTCACCTTAATCATAACGGTTCATTTTTTGGCACCTGCGAAGAATATCAGGCCTCCGACTTTGGCAAAAACTTTTTAGGAGGTAGATTCAATGGCTGATTTGTTTTCACAGATTCAATATTATCTGGGTTTCACTTTTGTTCAGAGAGCGTTGATCGCAGGTATCCTGATATCCCTTTGCGCTGCTTTATTGGGCGTCAGCCTTGTGCTCAAACGGTATTCTATGATCGGTGACGGACTTTCTCATGTAGGTTTCGGCGCAACAGCCATAGCTGCTGTTTTAAACCTTGCCGACGCTTCGCTCTATGTTTCAATACCGATTGTTGTTGTTTCCGCTTTTTTCCTTTTAAGGCTGAGTGAAAACTCAAAGCTTAAAGGTGATGCTGCAATCGGCATCATTTCATCAGGAGCTTTAGCTGTGGGCACGGTAATAATCTCTTTCACCAACGGTCTTAACACCGATGTATGCAACTACCTTTTCGGCAGCCCGTTGACTATGACCAAAACCGATATTTATCTCAGCATTGGTTTAAGCATTGTTGTTTTGTTGTTATATGTAATTTTTTATAATAAAATTTTTGCCGTTACCTTTGATGAATCTTTTATGAAAGCCACAGGTATCAAGGCAAACCTCTATAATACAATTATAGCTGTATTAACTGCCGTAACCGTTGTTTTAGGTATGAAAGTTATGGGAGCCCTTCTTATTTCAGCTCTTATTATCTTCCCTGCCGTAAGCTCAATGAGGGTCTGCAAATCTTTCACAGCTGTTACAATCAGCTCAGCAATTATTGCAGTTATCTGCTTTATCATAGGACTTGCAACATCCTGCGTATATGTCAGCCCGGCAGGTTATACTCTGCCCACCGGCGCCACAATTGTTATAATAAACATTATTGTTTTTGTAATATTGAGCGTTGTCAAAAAAATCATAACGATAAAAAAGAAATAAAAAATCAGCCGTTAAGCTTAAACTTAACGGCTGTAATTTTTTATTTTGCGAAGTCAATTGCTCTGCTTTCACGGACAACATTAACTTTAATCTGACCGGGATACTCAAGCTCGTCTTCAATTTTCTTTGCAATTTCTCTTGCAACGAGAACCATCTTGTCATCTGAAACAGCTTCAGGTTTAACCATAATTCTGATTTCACGACCGGCCTGAATTGCAAATGACTTGTCAACACCCTCAAATGAGTTTGAAATCTCTTCAAGCTTTTCAAGGCGCTTGATGTAGTTCTGAAGATTTTCTCTTCTTGCACCGGGTCTTGCTGCAGACACTGCGTCAGCAGCCTGAACAAGACAAGCAACAATTGTTTTAGCCTCAACATCACCGTGGTGAGCGTGAATAGCGTGAACAACCTGATCATTCTCTTTAAACTTTTTAGCGTACTCAACGCCAAGCTCAATATGAGAGCCTTCCATCTCGTGGTCAAGAGCCTTACCGATATCGTGAAGAAGACCTGCACGTTTAGCAAGTTTAACATCAGCGCCTAATTCGGCAGCCATAAGACCTGCGATATAAGAAACCTCAAG
>JAZRME010000338.1:0-16091 GCA_045647325.1 Acutalibacteraceae bacterium
TGCCGACACTTCCTTCAGGAATAAGAACTGTCACAACTGCGCTGACAATAGCAGCAACACTCAGCCCTGAAACCCATAATCTGATTGATTCCACAACATCACCTCATTGTCTGAAGCTGATAATAAGCGCAAGAGAAATTATAAAAAGCACACCATTAAAAAGCAGCACAACATTAAGCAATGTCACAGCCGAGCCAAGAGCCTTCATAAGTCTTACAATGCCGTCCTGCATAAGCATCTCACCCACTGCCGCACCGATCTTCAAAGCAAAGGCCCAGAACAGAAGCTGAATAACAGCAGGAACCGAGATAACAGCTATAACTATAATACCGAAAATCCCTACTGTGCTTTTAACGAGCAGAAGAGTGCCGATAATTCCGCTGTAGGCTTCGCTGATAGCTCCCCCCACAACAGGCACAGCTGAACTTATCACAAGCTTTATACCCTTATTAGCTACAGTATCGGCTGCGTTTGACAAAACGCCCTTTATTCCGAGAAAAGAAACATAAAGACTCGCAGAAAAAGACATAACACCGATAACCGTTTTTTTAACGAGCTCAGTTATTCCGTTAAGCTTATATGCAGGAATCAGCGCACTTGTAATATCAAGCGCAACTATGGCAGTCATCATCGGCACAATATATTTTTCGCTGACGGCTGACATAATCTGAGCCGCATAAAAAGCGACCGATTGAAAACTCAGCGCAAGAGTAGCATTACCTGAGGCAGAAATAACTCCTGTCAGAACAGGGATAAGCCCTTTAACAAACATCGCACAGACACTTACCGAAGACACCGCTGATTCCATAGCCGTGTACAGAGGCTTAATAATGACGCTTACACAAAACAGTGTTCCCAAAACGCTGATAACAAGCTTGTATTTGTCATCATCCGGAATAAAACATTCACCAATAGCAATCAGAATAATCACACTCAGCAAACTGACCAATGATCTGACAGGCGACTCAAGTTTTCCTGTAACGGCGCTGATAACAAGATTAAAAACCTTGCTCAATGAAATATCAAAAATAGATGAAAAATCCACGTTGTTTATTCCAAGTTCATCCAACGCAGCTTTAACATCTTTATCAA
Organism: Acutalibacteraceae bacterium; assembly: GCA_045647325.1. Lineage (GTDB taxonomy): Bacteria > Bacillota > Clostridia > Oscillospirales > Acutalibacteraceae > CAG-488. The sequence continues at coordinate 1,093 of JAZRME010000338.1, forward strand.
GATTGTCATAAAGCTCATCTGCACCGGTTGAAGAAATAACCGAAGAATAATCATCAGACGGTTCACCGTAAACAGTTATAACCAAAAGAAATAACAAAAAGAAGCAACAAATCAAAACTTTTACTGCCTTCATTAAATCAACCTTTCATCAGCCGACCGACATCATCAATAACCGTTTAACAACCCTGACGTGATATCTGCAAGATTTTTAAGCATCGGCAAAGTCATCAGCAATATTATTCCTTTAGCCATAAGCTCAACGCCAAAACCCAGAGCGTTGTTACCTGAATCCCGACATAAGTCACCTGCAATTTTTGAAACAGCGGCAACCCCTAACCCCTTTATAAGAAGCGTCATATAAGCGGCAGGAATCAATGACGCTGAGAGCAATCCGCTCACATAATCAATTATAGATTTAATAACCGTCAGACCTGTCAGAATAACAGCAACAAGACCTGACAGCTGAAGCAGAATTGTCATCTCTGGTCTGTGTTGCCTGATCAGAACAACAAACACACAACACACCGTCACCAACAAAGCAACCCTGATTATATCTTCCATCAGAAATCAAAAGAGCTGATAATGCTGCGAAGCTCATCAAGTTCCGGTAATATCATAAGCACAACAGCAAGAATACCTGCCAACACAACAAGCATCGAATAGTCATCTCTGCCTGAGCGTGAAAGAATCTGACCGAGAACAGCGACAACAATACCTGTTAATGCAATTTTTATTACTAACTCCATAAAGCCCCCCGATTAAATTAACAAAATGATTGTTGCTATTGCCGCAAGAGTTCCGATTCCGCTGACAGATTTTGAATATTTCTGATAATCAGATCGGGCAACGCTGATTTTTTCATCAATAAGTCTTTTATGAACTTCGCAATTTGAAATCTGACCGTTTACATCAGTTGTCCCCAATGACGAACCGAAAGAAAACAGCACAGATATATCTTCTTTTTTCAGATCACGGACATTTTCTCTTTTGGATATTTCGCTTTGCCAGACAACAATAAAACTCTCACCGGTTTCAAGTCTTTTCTGACACGCACTTACAAAAGGTAAGTTCTGATAATTTTGTGAAAGGTTAACAGATATAAAAATATCTTTAAGACTGTCGGCTGTGTAATGAATTCTTGAACTGATATCTGATAAAAGGATATATATTTTTTCAAGCTTATTAACTCTCGCCTCAAGCCGTTTAACCAAAAATCTTCCACCGAGAAAAAATGATATCGCCAACAACACGGCAGCAAATTGTTTCATTAAAACTCACTCTCCGTGTCAAGTATTTTATCGATTTCACAAGGGATTCCTGTTTTAAGAAAAACAAGTTTTGAAAAAGCTCCTGTTCTGACAAGAGCGCTCAAGGACTCTTTTGAACGGATATCGCTGATGTCAGTTGCGTGAACGGCAGCCACAAAATCAACCCCGGAATTAACTCCGTCAATAACCGACTTTATATCATCACTTCCACCCAATTCGTCACAAACAATAACATCGGGCGATAATGTTCTCACAGCCTGAGAAATGCCATGAGATTTTATATATCCGTCAAGCACGTCGGTATTTATACCTACATTGTTTTGTGCCTGAGAGTGACACACAGCAGCAATTTCACCACGCTCGTCAACGACACTTACTTTTTTAAACATCACATCAGACATTATTCTTGCGCAATCACGAAGCAAAGTGGTTTTTCCCGTTGCAGGTGCGCCGCAGATCAGAAATCCGCAAAAGCCGTCATTCATCACACCTCTCATCAGCCTTTCAGCGCATCCGCTGAATTCTCTTGCTATTCTGAGATTCACGCCTCCGATATCACGCATACCCGTAACTTTTCCGTTGTTATAAACAGCTGTGCCGTAAAGTCCTGCTCTGTGACCGCCTGTAACAGTGATAAAACCTGATGCAATATCGTTAGTGTGAGAATAAACAGAATACTCACAAAGACGGTTAAAACTTTCTTTTATATCAGCCTTGCTGACAATAAAAAGATCATTTGTCACAAGACCGGTAAGTCTGCCGTGCAAAGTGATATACATACTTCCGTCAAAAGTAACGAGAGCAAGAGGTTTACCTGTCCTCAGGCGAATCTCACACACTTTTTTGCAAAAATCTTCAGGTAACGAGCTTAATATTGCATAAACCCTTTTTGACAAAAAAGCTGCAGCTTTCATAAATCTTTTCATCTTTTTCACCTCCCGGGCTTTAGTTAAAGGTATGACACCTTGTCCCTGATTAGAACTAATTTTAAAATAAATGTTAAAATCATCATATTTTATTGAAAGAGGTTAAAATATATGGTAAACTATTCTATATACTCTGATTAATTATAAAAGTAAAATATGGAGGATAAATTATGGCACCGGCAAATGCTTTAAAGAAAAAAAGCGGAAAAGAATCTGCTCTTTCCCGTTTTATCAATGAAAATATTTTTATAATTCTCGCTTTTATCTGTTCAGCTGTGCTGATGATGATTGTGTATTTCTGTTTTGAGGTTATCCCATTCGGTGAAAAAACAGTTTTAAGAATGGACCTTTATCATCAATACGGCCCTCTGTTTGCCGAACTTTATGACAGACTGACCGGTTTCAGAAGTCTGCTTTATTCATGGACATCGGCAGGAGGCAGCAGCTTTTTAGGTAACTATATGAACTACCTTTCAAGCCCGATCGCTCTGATCATTCTCGCTTTCGGTCACGAAAACATCCCTGAGTCAATCGGAGCTATGGTGCTTATCAAAAACGCTCTTGCAGCATCGACAATGGCTTATTACCTGAAAAAGTCTCACGGCAAAAATGATTTTTCACTTCCTGCCTTCGGCATTATGTATGCTTTTTGCGGATTTTTTATAGCATATTATTGGAACATTATGTGGATCGATGCTATGTATCTTCTTCCCCTTGTTGCATTAGGCATTGAAAAGCTGATAAATGAAAAGAAAGCTAAACTTTATATTGCAACTCTTGCCATCACTTTCTTTTCAAACTATTATATGGCATTTATGATATGCGTATTTGCCGTGCTTTATTTTCTTGTTTATTACTTTTCAAAATATTCAATCAAAGATTATGATAAAGCTCCCCGTCAGGTTGAGGTTAAAGAGGGCAAATTTGTCAACAAAAAAATTGACTGCATTAAAAACTCCTCATTTTTAAACAGAGGTATTCTCTTTGCTTCAGGGTCACTTCTTTCTGCTGCACTTATGGCTTTTGTTCTTATTCCTACGCTGTTTGTGCTTCAGGCTTGTTCAGCCACATCAGGCAAAATGCCGGAAGAGTTATCAAACTATAACACCATTTTTGATTTTCTTGCGAACCACCTTGCCTCAGTTGTTCCCACAATCAGAAGCAGCGGTGATACGGTTATACCTAACGTTTACAGCGGAATGTTGACACTTATCCTCGTTCCTCTCTACCTTTTCAGCAAAAAAATATCTGTCAAAGAGAAGATTGCCAACACCCTTCTCCTCGCTGTTTTCTTTGTTGCATTTAACTTTAACATTCCCAACTTTATTATCCATGCCTTCCATTTCCCCAACGATTTGCCCTGGCGTTTTTCATTTATTTATTCATTCTTTATTATAACTATTGCTTACAAAGCTCTTGTTCACATCAAAGATTTCAGCGGCAAAGAGCTGCTCACAGCAGGCGTAAGTCTTATCGGTTTTATTATCATCATTGAAGAAATAGGTCAGGGTAATGTCAACATCAACACGGTAGCGATCAGCGTTGTGTTCACAGCGGTTTATGTTGTTGTTCTCTGGCTTATGCGCCACCCGGGATTTTTCCAGCCGACTGTTTCGCTTTTGCTTATGTGTTGTGTGTTTGCCGAGGCTTCAATTGCCAACACCAACAACTTTGAAATCACCCAGGTTAAGCCCAATTTCACTAACGGCTACACTGAGTTCAGAACCCTCAAAGAAAAGCTTGATGCAGATGAAGGCAACGATTATTACCGAATGGAGCTTACAGATATCAACACTCTGATGGATAACAGCTGGTTTAATTACAACGGTGTTTCTGTCTTTTCATCAATGGCTTATGAAAAGGTTGCCAACGCTCAAAAAGATCTCGGTATGAAAGGTAACTATATCAACAGTTACATCTATCACTTACAAACACCTGTTTACAACGCTATGATGTCACTTAAATATATTGTTGACAATTACAGCTACACCATGAACGAGTCGCTCTATTCACCTGTTGCTTCGGTTGGTGAATTTAATGCATATAAAAATAATTATTATCTCCCCATCGGCTATTGCGTAAACGACACTATCAAAACATGGAAAACTGATTCATCAGACAACCCGTTTGAAGTTCAGGCTTCATATTGGGAAAAAGCAACAGGAATTTCAGACGTATTCACTCCGGTTGAGCTGACTGATGTTACATTTGTCAATATCGATCAGAACAACTCCACCTTTAAAGGCGAAAAGTTTTTCTATTCAAAATCAGATTCCAACGCAGAAGGTTCTGCAACGGTTAATTATTACATCAAAGAGGCAGCCAACATTTATATTTATGTTGACACAAATTCTTGTGAAAACATCAATGTTACCTGCGGTGATTTTTCTGAAAACCAAAACATTGACGAAACTTACCTTCTTGATTTAGGTTATCACACCGCTGATGAAGTTCTTTCTATTGAGTTGCCTTTTGAGGATGATCAGGATTCAGGCACTGTAGGCTGCTATGTTTACGCTCTTAACGAAGAAGCATTCACACAGGGCTATGAGCTTCTCGCTGACGGTGGAATTGATGTTGATAAAATCACCGACACCTCAATCAGCGGAACCGTTACAGCGCAGGAAAATTGCGTGTTCTACACCTCTGTTCCTTACGATAAGGGTTGGAGCGTAACAGTTGACGGCAAAAAGGTTGAAACTTATGACATCGCTGATGAAACATTTATCGCCTTTGACCTTGAAGCAGGTGAACATACCATTGAAATGTCTTATTCACCTCAGGGTATTCTCGCAGGATTTTCCATTTCATTCGCCGCCTGGTTCTTTGTAATTCTCTTTATGATCGTCGGTATAATCAAAAAGAAAAGAAAAGCCAGAGCAGCTAAAAAAATCGAAGAAGAAAACAAACCGGTCACCGGCATTGACGCTCTTATGGCTCAGGATCTCGGCCCGAACGCCACAGCAGAAGATTCGGAAGCTTTGCTTGAAACAGAGCATGAAATTATCATCGAAAATATTCCCGAAGAGGAAGACCTTCTTCCCACAGAGAGCGAAGAAATACCGACCGTAATCAACACAGATATCAGACCTGACGATGACATAACAGAATAACAACTAAGGGGTTGTCTCACAAAACGAGACAACCCCTGTTTTTTAAAGAATTTTTTTAAGATACTGACCTGTGTATGAGCCTTCTGCGTCAGCTACAACTTCAGGTGTTCCTGTTGCAACAACAAATCCACCTTTATCGCCACCCTCGGGACCAAGATCAATAATATGATCGGCAACTTTGATAACATCAAGATTATGCTCTATAACAAGCACCGTATTGCCTGAATCAACTAATGTCTGAAGCACATCAACCAAACGGTGAACATCGGCTGTGTGTAACCCTGTTGTAGGCTCGTCAAGAACATATATTGTCTTGCCGGTGTTGATTTTTGCAAGTTCTGTTGCAAGTTTGACTCGTTGAGCTTCACCACCAGAAAGAGTTGTTGCAGGTTGGCCGACCTTGACATAACCGAGACCCACTTCATAAAGAGTTCGCAATTTGCGACTGATTTTAGGCATAGCAGAGAAAAACTCCATAGCCTCCTCAATCGTCATTTCAAGCACATCATAAATGCTCTTGCCCTTATATTTCACATCAAGGGTTTCACGGTTATATCTTGCGCCGTTACACACTTCACAAGGAACATAAATATCAGGCAAAAAGTGCATCTTGATTTTTGTAATACCGTCACCCTGACAGGCTTCACAGCGTCCGCCTTTAACATTAAAAGAAAAACGTCCTGCTTTATAGCCCTTGAGCTTTGCATCTTTTGTTTCTGCAAAAAGGTTTCTGATATCGTCAAAAACGCCCGTATAAGTGGCAGGGTTTGAGCGTGGAGTTCTGCCGATCGGAGACTGATCAATATCAATAATTTTATCAAGATTTTCAATTCCCTCAAAGCCATCATGCTTCCCGGGGAATTTTTTTGCTCCGTTTAATTCGGTGGCAAGTTTTTTATAAATTATTTCATTGACAAGCGAGGACTTACCCGAGCCTGAAACACCTGTCACACATACAAACTTACCTAAAGGAATTTCTACATCAATATTTTTAAGATTGTTTTGTGCAGCGCCTTTGACAACGAGCTTTTTGCCGTTACCTGCTCGTCTGTTTTCAGGAACAGGAATTTTCTTTTTGCCGCTTAAGTATTGGCCTGTAATTGAATTATCACAATTTTTAATATCGTCAACGCTGCCGCAACAAACAACATTTCCTCCGTGAATACCTGCCCCGGGACCTATATCAACAATGTAATCAGCTGCATACATTGTATCTTCATCATGCTCAACCACAATAAGTGTGTTGCCGAGGTCTCTCAGATGGCGCAACGTATCAAGCAGCTTTTCATTATCTCGTTGATGAAGACCGATACTCGGCTCATCAAGAACATAAAGCACACCCATAAGAGATGAACCGATCTGCGTAGCAAGTCTTATTCGCTGACTTTCACCACCTGACAATGTACCTGATGAACGGGAAAGAGTAAGATATTCAAGACCCACACTTGAAAGAAAGTGAATTCTGTCTTTAATCTCTTTGATAATAGCTTTAGCTATCATTTCATCTCTTGAAGAAAGTCTGAGATTTTCAAAAAACTCAAGAGTTTCATTGATAGGTTTGCGACAAAGAGAGTCAATGTTTATATCATTAACCGTAACACAAAGTGATTCTTTTTTCAGCCTTGCGCCCTTACAGTCAGAACATTCTTCAATGCGCATATATTGCTCAACATCGTTACGGGACCATTCACTTGATGTTTCATTATGGCGACGCTCAAGGTTATTGATAACGCCCTCAAAGTCGGTCATATATGTTCCGCTGCCGTATGCATTTTTGCGTTCCATTTTAATCTTTTTGCCTTTGGTGCCATACATCAGAGCTTCTCTCGTTGCCGAAGGCAAATCTTTATAAGGTTGAGTCATACTGCCGCCATAAGCATTGACAACAGCCTCAAAATACATCTGGGCAATTGTTCCTCCGTCAGCCTTTGACCAACCGGTTGCTTTAATTGCACCATCCTGCAAAGAAAGATTGTCATCCGGCACTATCAGAGATTCGTTAGGTTTCATAAAAACGCCCAATCCCATACAGGTAGGACAAGCGCCGAACGGATTATTGAAAGAAAACATTCTCGGCGAAAGTTCTTCCACACTTACACCATGCTCAGGGCAGGCATAATTCTGTGAAAACAAAAGCTCTTCGCTATCGGCAACATCAACCATAAGAATGCCTTTTGACATTTTGGTTGCTGTTTCAACAGAATCAGTCAATCGGCTTTTTATATCGTCTTTGATTATAAGACGGTCAACCACAATCTCAATATTGTGCTTTTTGTTTTTATCAAGTTTTATAGTTTCAGAAAGATCGTATATACTGCCATCAATACGCACTCTGACAAATCCGCTTTTTCTTGCAGACTCAAGCTCTTTAGCGTATTCACCTTTTCTTCCGCTGACAATGGGAGCAAGAATCTGAATTTTGCTTCTTTCAGGAAGCTCCATAATCTTATCAACAATTGTGTCTATGCTTTGTCGGGTAATTTCTCTTGAACAAACAGGACAATGCGGAACACCTACTCTTGCATACAGCAATCGCAGATAGTCATAAATTTCAGTTACTGTGCCGACAGTTGAGCGAGGATTTTTTGAGGTGGTTTTTTGGTCAATTGAAATCGCAGGAGATAAGCCCTCAATATAATCCACAGCAGGTTTTTCCATCTGACCTAAAAACTGACGGGCATAAGAAGACAGTGATTCAACATATCTTCTCTGACCTTCGGCATAAATTGTATCAAAAGCAAGAGATGACTTACCTGAACCTGAAAGCCCCGTAAACACAACTAAGCTGTCACGGGGAATACGGACATCAACATTTTTCAGGTTATGCTCTCTTGCGCCTTTTATAAAAATATCTTTAACCTGCATTTTAGTTTCCTTTTCTCAATTTTTCGATTTTATCTCTCAGGAAGGCTGCGTGTTCAAACTCAAGAATTTTTGCTGCAGCTTTCATTTCAGCGGTAAGCTGTTTAATCATAGCTTCACGCTGTTCACGAGTCATTCTCTTTGATGATTTTTCACCGTCATGAGTAGAAATTTCAAGAATATCACGAACATCTTTTTTGATTGTTTCAGGCACAATGCCGTGCTCAGCATTATATTTTTGCTGTTTTTTACGGCGACGGGCCGTTTCTTTAATAGCCCTTTCCATTGAAGGGGTAACGCTGTCAGCATACATAACAACCTGACCCTCTGCGTTACGGGCAGCTCGTCCGATTGTCTGAATAAGCGAAGTTTCGCTTCTTAAAAAGCCTTCTTTATCAGCATCAAGAATACAAACCAATGAAACCTCGGGAATATCAAGACCTTCACGAAGAAGGTTGATGCCGACAAGCACATCAAACTCACCAAGACGAAGCTCACGGATAAGCTTCATTCTTTCAATGGTTTCAACATCATAGTGCATATAACGCACCTTTATATCAATATTTTCGAGATAATCAGTCAGATCCTCTGCCATTTTTTTAGTAAGAGTTGTGATAAGCACACGCTCACCTTTTTCAACTCTTTGATTAATCAGCGAAACAATATCATCAATCTGACCTTCGGTAGGCTTAACAATGATTTCGGGGTCGAGCAAACCCGTTGGTCTGATAAGCTGCTCAGCAGTGTGAGCGCTTGTCTGCCTTTCAAACTCACCGGGAGTTGCGCTGACAAAAATTTTCTGACCTGTTTTTTGATAAAACTCATCAAACTTCAACGGTCGGTTATCATAAGCTGACGGCAGACGAAAACCAAAGTTCACAAGACTGTCTTTTCGTGAATAATCGCCGCCGTACATACCCTTGACCTGAGGCAAGGTAACATGGGACTCGTCAATAAAAAGCAAAAAATCATCAGGAAAATAATCAAGCAAGGTAAACGGAGGTTCACCCGGCTTTCTGCCTGACATAATAGCTGAGTAGTTTTCTATACCTTTGCAAAATCCTGTTTCACGAAGCATTTCAATGTCATATTCGGTGCGTTGTTTGATTCGCTGAGCCTCAAGCAACTTGCCCTCTGATTGGAAAAATTCAACCTGCTTTTCCATTTCTTCATAAATAGTGCGAATGGATTTTTCCATTTTATCAGGAGAAACAACATAGTGTGAGGCAGGGTAAATCGCAACATGAGAAAGTGTGTTTTTTACCTGACCTGTCAGAGCATTTATTTCGCTGATACGGTCAATTTCATCACCAAAAAATTCAACTCTGATTGCATTTTCGTTTGAATAAACAGGATAAATCTCAACAACATCGCCACGCACTCTGAATTTATTACGGGTGAAGCTGATATCGTTGCGCTCATATTGAATTTCGATAAGCTTCTGAATCAATTCATCACGCTCTTTAATCATTCCTGTTCTCAGTGATATCACCATACTGCGATAATCAATAGGGTCACCAAGGCTGTAAATACACGAAACACTTGCAACGATAATCACATCTCTGCGCTCTGAGAGAGCTGAGGTGGCTGAATGACGGAGCTTATCAATTTCATCATTGACAGCGCTGTCTTTTTCGATATAAGTATCAGTTGTTGGAATATAAGCTTCAGGCTGATAATAGTCATAATAGCTTACAAAATATTCCACTGCATTTTCAGGGAAGAACTCTTTGAATTCACTGCAAAGCTGAGCAGCAAGAGTCTTGTTATGAGCGAGAATAAGAGTGGGCCGATTCAGACGGGCTATGATATTTGCCATTGTAAAGGTTTTACCTGATCCGGTTACACCCAGCAGGGTCTGTTCACGGTTGCCGTTATTGATGCTCTGACAAAGCTCATCAATAGCCTGTGGCTGATCGCCCATAGGCTGAAACGGTGAAACCAACTTAAACTTATCCATCTTATTCTCACCTCTCTTTATTTTTTATTATAACACATATATATTTAAAAATAAAGTTTTTCGTACCTTGACACAAAAAATTCACTAATATATAATGATTTTATATTGATATGAAGGAGCGATTTTATGCTCATTTTAGGTTTTGATATCGGTGGTACAAAATGTGCCGTTATCACGGCTGAAGTTAATAACGGTGAGATTGAAATTCTTAAAAAAGAAAAATGTTTCACCGACCACACCATTTCACCCCAGGAAATGATCAAAAAGTTAATTGCAATGGCTGACGGCATTCTCCCCTCAAAGCCTGAGGCAATCGGTATTTCCTGCGGGGGCCCTTTAGATTCTAAAAAAGGAATTATCATGAGTCCGCCTAACCTCCCCGGTTGGGACAATGTAGAAATTGTAAAAATCATCAATGACCATTATGGTGTCAGGCCGAAGCTTCAGAATGACGCTAACGCCTGCGCTATGGCTGAATGGAAATTCGGAGCAGGAAAAGGCTTTGATAATGTTATATTTCTCACCTTCGGCACAGGGCTTGGAGCAGGACTCATTCTTGACGGCAGACTTTATAGCGGAACAAACGATAACGCAGGTGAGTTAGGTCACATCCGTCTTGACAGATTCGGTCCTGTGGGCTACGGTAAAGCCGGGTCATTTGAAGGTTTTTGCAGCGGAGGAGGAATTGCACAGCTCGGCTATATAAAAGCTCTCGAAAAAATGCAGACAGGTGAATATCCTCTCTATTTTAAAAAAGGTATGACAGCTGATGGCATCAGCGCTAAATCAATAGCTGAAGCTGCTGATAAAGGCGACGAAACAGCTATTGAGGTTTATAAAATCTGTGGCGAATATCTTGGCAGAGGTCTTTCTGTTGTGATTGATATTCTCAATCCTCAGGTGATTATACTCGGCAGTATTTTTGCCCGTTCTCATCATCTGATATGGAAAAGTGCTGAAGAAATCATCAAAAAAGAAGCTTTACCTCTTTCTGCAGAATGTTGTCAGGTTTTACCGGCTGCATTGGGTGAGAGTATCGGAGATTACGCAGCAATAGCAACTGCATTGGAGTGATAATATGTTAAACGAATTATTAACAAGATACCCGTCTTTAAACGAAATCAAAAAAGATATAACCGAAGCAACCGACGCTATTATCAATTGCTACAAAAACGGTGGCAAGGTGCTTCTTTGCGGCAACGGAGGAAGCTGCGCAGACTGTGAACATATAGTGGGCGAATTGATGAAAGGCTTTTTAAAGCTTCGCCCCGTAAGTGATGAAAAAAGAGCACAGATGAAAGCCAATTCCCCCATCATTGATGACGAAATTATTTCAAAGCTTCAGGGAGGTTTACCTGCAATTTCTTTGCCGTCGATGACCGCCCTTAACTCTGCTTTTTGCAACGATGTTGACCCTGAACTGATTTATGCTCAGCCTCTTATGGCATTAGGCAACAAAGGGGATATTTTAATCGCTATCAGCACATCAGGTAACTCTAAAAACGTTTTTGGCGCCGTTAAAGTTGCAAAAGCTCTCGGGGTTACTGTTATCGGTCTCACCGGTAATACAGGAGGCAAATTAAAAGAAAACTCTGATATATGCATTTGCGCCCCCGAAACCGAAACATTTAAAATTCAGGAACTTCACCTGCCCATTTATCACTATATCTGCGCAGAAGTTGAAGCACATTTTTTTGACAGATAAATTATGATTATATTGATAACAGGTGCATCGCACACAGGCAAAACAGCTCTCGCACAAAAGTTGCTTGAAAAATACAGATATCCTTATTTATCAATTGACCATCTTAAAATGGGACTCATCCGTAGCGGTAACACCGACCTCACCCCATTAAGTGATGACAGTGAATTGACAGACTATCTTTGGCCTATTGTTTGTGAAATGATAAAAACAGCCATTGAAAACAAACAAAATCTGATAGTTGAGGGGTGTTACATTCCTTTTGATTGGGCAAGTTATTTTGATAAAGAATATCTTGAAAACATCAGATATTTTTGCCTTGTGATGAGTGAAAAATATATAAAAAATCATTTTGATGATATTATTAGCTACGCTGATATTATTGAAAAACGGTTGTGTGACGATTGCTCAATTGAAAGTGTTTTAAAAGACAACGCTCATATTCTGGAGCTTTGTCAAAAACATAATGCCGATTATCTGATGATTGATGACGATTATGAAATTGAGGTCACATTATGACGCTAAAACTGTTTATCCAGTAATTTTCTTAAATTTAGCTTTAAGATAATTTGCAATTCTGCCATTATGTGTTATAATGGTCAAGCATAGATTTTTAAACAGGAGGAAATAAAGTTTATGGAAAATAAACTCAGCAAAAGAATCTGGCTGAATATCATTATTTTCAGCTTTATGGGCGGTGTTGCATGGAACCTTGAAAACATGTATTTCAACACCTTCCTTTACGGTGAAATTTATGAGGGCATAACAGCTACAGCTCTCGCAGGTGTAATGCCCCCCACAACAGCAATCAGCCGAATGGTTGCTCTCTCAGCCGTTACGGCAGTTGTGACTACCTTTATTATGGGTACACTCAGCGAAAAGATGAAAAAGAGAAAAGTTTTTATCTCATTGGGCTACATAATCTGGGGTGTTATCACAGCGGCCTTCGGTTTTATTTCAAAAGAAAATATTGCAACAATTTTTGGTCTTTCAGATGAAATCAAAATTCTGGCTTTTTCAGTCTGGGCTGTTATAATTATGGATATGGTCATGACATTTATGGGTTCAACAAGTAACGACTCTGCCTTTAATGCGTGGGTAACCGATGTTACAACCCCTGCCGTCAGACCAAAAGTTGAAACTGCACTTATGATCGTTGGTGTTGTAGCGATGGTTGCTGTTATGGGCGTAGGTAGTCTTGCTCAGGGCAGCGTTATCACTTATAAAGCATTTTTCCTTGGTCTTGGCGCTGTGGTTGCGATCAGTGGTATTGTTGGTCTTTTCACCCTTGAAGAGCCAAAAATCAAAGGCGAAAAAACAAACTCAAATTATTGGAGCGACCTTTTCTACGGTTTCAGACCTTCAGTTGTAAAAGAAAACTCAAAGCTTTATCTCGCTCTTGCTGCAGTTTGCCTTTATAATATTGCTGTTCAGGTTTTCTTCCCCTATCTTTTTGTTTATCTCGGAGAGGTTGTTCTTCCCGATGTTGTATTTGACGCTAAAACAATCATCACCGCTGTTGCTGCCGTTGCCGGTCTTGTTGCAGGTATTATAATCCTTCTCAAAACTGCCGACAAAAACAAGCTCAAGGCATTTATCCCGACAATTATTCTTTTTATTGTCGGCCTTGCAATTCTTTCAACTTCCACCAACATCGTTGTTGTGCTCATCGGTATTGCACCGACACTTATCGGCTATGTTATTCTTCAGATTCAGTTAAGCGCTGCTGTGCGTGACTTTATTCCCGAAGATAAGGTTGGCCTTTTCCAGGGCATCAGAATGATTTTTATGGTGCTTATTCCTATGGTTGTAGGTCCTATGATCGGCGACCTTGCCTGTCAGATGTCTAACCTCACAATTATTGAATACGGCGTTGAAAAGCTTGTTCCTTCAACAAGTATGTTCCTCTTTGCATCGGTTGTTGCTGTTTTTGTTTTCGTTCCGATTATCATCCTTGCGAAGAAAAAGGCATTTACAAAACAATCATAAAAATTATCCCCACAGAATTTTTCTGTGGGGCATTTTTTCAGACACTATCAGGAGAGATTATTATGAACGCTTTTGATAACAGTAAAGTAAAAAAAGAAGTAAAAGATAAATGGGGCGACACAGAGGCCTACAAGGAATATTCTGAAAAGACACAGAATTACCCAAAAGATAAATGGAACAGCCTTACAGAATCGCTCAACAGCATTTTCGAGAGTTTTGCCGAGTGTTTAAAAGGTAGCAATAAACCTGAGTCTGACAAAGCGCAGGATCTTGTGAAATTATTGCAGAATCATATCACAGATAATTACTATCACTGCACAGATGAAATTCTGGCAGGGCTTGGTCAGATGTATGTTTATGATGAAAGATTCAGGCAAAACATTGACACTCACGGTAAAGGAACTGCTGAATATGTAAATGAAGCAATCAGAATTTTTTGCTCAGAATAAATAAAAACGGCAAGGCGATTTTGTTTCGTCTTGCCGTTAATTTTATGCTATTGGTTTATAGTGGCGCAGGTTAGCGTCAATAAAAAGTGCGCCGATATCGAGGGCGTGGAACAATGTTCCGTCTTCCATAGGAAGAATTGTGATATCTTCACCCTCACCGCCGAAGTTATCGATGAGAAGAGGCTGATACATAATACGATCAAAGCATTTTGTAACTGAGCCTGTTTCAACATTTATCTTATACACAGCTCTTGTGGCATCATTAGTGGCTGCATACATAACACCGTCATACATTTCTGCGCCCTGAATTGAAGGCACCTCTGTTTCAAATGCAACTGTTTTGACATATTCAAAAGTTTCAATATCAAAGCAATACATTTCTGTTGTGTCACGGCTGTTGGCGATATAAAAATATCCTCTCTCACCGTCACAACACACCCAGGGACAGCCTCTGTTCATAAGATTGGTATCAAAAACAACAAACTTGTCTGCGTATTCAAGCGTCTGAGCATCATACACAGCAACTATCGGGCTGTTCCATACCTTGCTGTCTTCAAGAGGAGCATAAATATAACCGTTATAATAGCTGATTCCGCCAACATGGTCAACTCCGTATTCTTCAAAACCGAGGAAAGGATTGCTGTTTTTAACCTCAACTTCATTGGTTTCGATATTAACCTTTGTCAGTGAACTTTTTCCGCTGAAAAACCAATATTCACCGTCATTTGTA